>JBAZGL010000079.1:0-5750 GCA_041652855.1 Candidatus Izemoplasmatales bacterium | reverse complement strand
AATGTCGATATTCAATGGGGCAATCACGATATCAGTTTTCTCGGGGCGGCTTCAGGCTCGCAAGTGATGGTGGCCAATGTTATTCGGATTGCGGCGCGCTACAGTAATCTGGATTGTTTCGAGGATGGGTATGGCATCAATCTCTTACCTTTGGCGCGTATTGCTTTTCAGATATATGGGGATGATCCTTGCACGATCTTCATTCCCCGCGTCAAGAACGAGGATTATCAGAATGAAGAAGACTTGTCGTTCGTCGCGAAAATCCACAAGGCCATAGCCATCATCCAGTTCAAGCTCGAACAGAAGATTATCAACAGGCACCCAGAATTCGGGTTGGATGATCGGCTCCTGCTCGACAAAATCGACCCCCTTCATCACATGGTCACCATCGGTCAAAACACCTATCCGATGGGTGACACTACGTTTCCAACCATTGATTGGCATGATCCCTATACCCTAACTAAAGAAGAGAAAGATATCATCGATCATTTGACGCAACTCTTTCTTCACAATGAGATGCTACAAAACCACGCTAGATACCTTATCCAGAAAGGCTCGATGTATCTTATATATAACAACAATCTTTTATTTCATGCGGCAGTTCCCCTTCATGAAGACGGTTCATTCCGTTGCCAACAGATAGGCGATGCTCAGTATGGTGGGCGCGCATTATTTGAAGTGTGCGAACGGAAAGTGCGCCAGGCGTACCTCAATCGCTACGCCAAAGACAATCCCGATAAAGACTATTTTCTCTTCTTATGGCAAGCGGGGAACAGTCCTTTGTTTGGAAAACACGCCATGAAGACGTTCGAACGGTATTTTCTCACCGATAAAACCACACATAAAGAGGTCAATGATCCTTACTTCAAAGAGCGCCTCAAACCCGAAGTGTTGAAACGGATTTTTTCTGATTTCAATATGGACAACGACAAGGCTAAAATCATCAACGGACACGTCCCCCTTGATGTGACCAAAGGCGATGAAGTGATCCTTGCGGATAAGAAAATCTATTCGATCGATGGAGGTATGAGTAAACAGTACGCCGATAGAACGACCATCGGAGGGTATAGTCTCATCAGCGATTCCCACGCATTCTTTCTCGTGTCCCATGAACGCTTCGAGTCGTATATTTCCTTGATTCAAACGGAGCGCGATATCGTTTCAATCACCCGAAGCGAAGAAATCAACCCGCACCGTACCTATCTCTACGATACGAACAAAGGTGAGGAGATCAAAGAGAAAATCAAGGATTTATATAAGTTGCTTGAGCATTACCGCAACGGAACCATTAAGGAGAAGGCATAAAAAAGGGGCTGTAACGAAATAGAAACGTAGACAACCTCGAAAACAAAAAAACCACTCTGGAAGCCAGGGTGGTTTTTTGGTATAATTGAAGTATGACTAATACACAATTAAACCAAGTCTATTTTAACCCAAAACAGTTAAAATTACCACTATCATTTGACATAAAAATACCATTTGATAGTGAAGCGCGAACATTTGACGAAGTATTTCGGAGGATAGATTTAAGAAAATACATCGTAGCCGAACCCAAGGTAGGCAGAACCGGCTATAATCCCGTCAACATGCTCAAATTGATCCTGTTTTGTCAGATGGAAAACATCAAAAGTTTAAGAGATATGGCAAAAGCTGCACAGCATGACATCAGAATCATGTGGCTCACAGATGAGCTCAAGCCATCACACGAGACGATCCACAACTTTGTGAAACACCGATTAAAGGACAGCCTCGAAGCCCTCTTCTATGATTTGAATCACTATATCATTGACAAGGACAAAATTGACACAGAAAGACTTTATATCGACGGAACGAAGATCGAAGCGAACGCGAACAAATACAAGTTCGTCTGGAAGGGATCGATTGAAAAGTTTAAAGATAAACTCTATAAAAAGCTTTCGAAACACATCGAACAACTCAATGCACATTATCAAGAAATGGGCATCTTTTTCCCTGTCTATGAAACGTATGAAGAAAGTTATATTGAAAGCATTCTAGCGTTTTTGGATCGTGAGATTTGTCGGTCAGAAATTTCATTTGTCTATGGTAAAGGAACGAGAAAAACAGCCTTACAAAGAGATTATGAAAAGATAACTGAGTACCATGCGAAGTTAAAAGAATATAATGACTATCTCGATATTATAGGACCTGACAGAAACTCCTGTGCAAGAACTGATCATGACGCGACCTTTATGCACATGAAGGAAGACTACATGAGAAATGGTCAATTAAAAGCCGGGTATAATGTACAAATCGGTGTATCAAATGAATACATTCTACACCTAGACATCTTTCGAGACCGGAGTGATTATCAAACCTTCATCCCCTTTATAGAAGGGTTCAAGAGAGCAAATGGCTACTATCCAAAGTATCCAGTCGCGGATGCGGGGTATGGCGGACTAAAGAACTACCGATATCTCAAACTTCATGAAATCGGACTCTATCAAAAGTATTCGATGTATAGCAAAGAGACAACCAACCAAAAATACGCAAACGATCCTAAGAGACCTGTGAACTTCAAAAAAGATGAACAAGGCAACTTCTATGATGAGTATGGTGAGAAACTCAATTTTTTATGGCACAGTAAGAAGGGGCACGACGTCTATGAAGTACCAAGCTCCCAAAGAAGAATAGATATCAATGAAGAGCTTTGGGCGCTTCAAAAGGAAGCAAGAGAAAACCTTCAATCAGAGCTGGGTATTGAGCTTAGAATCCAGCGCTCAATCCAGGTGGAAGGTGCGTTCGGTGTCATCAAAGAGGCTATGGGATTCAGAAGATTTAGAAGACGAGGCATTCAAAATGTGAAATTTGAGTTTATGCTCGTCGCTATCGGGTATAATTTAGCAAAACTTCACAGTAAAAAAAATAGAACTGTTCACTAATTATCCACTGGAAAACTAAGGATTCTCAGCGAATCTTTTTAAATATGCCCAAAAAGAGATTAAATCTACAGGTTTTCCACATTATCATACGTTTGATAAAGAAAAAAAGGACTGGTAGGTCCATGAAGAAAATCATTTCTTCATTTCGTTACAGTCCCTTTTTAATGCGACTTAAGGTTTAGCGACTGCCGCGAGGCCGCGAGAGCCTTCAAATTCTGCAAATACGATGTAATATGTGCCTGGTTCAAGGACGACGGGGTTATCGTTCCAAGTTCCCGCTTGGTCGACATTGTCTTCGACAAATGGCGGAATGTAAAGGGTCTTTGGAGAAAGGTTCTTGATAAGACCACTTTCTGGGGATTGCGCCCACCAATCGCGACTCAACGTATCATCCTTGGCGTTGCGGATGATTTTCACCGTCAGGTTTCCATCAAAGGTTGTGACAGTGCCATTGATTTTGTAGGTTGTGGTCCATCCGGCCTCAGTTGCCGGGAAGGTCACTTCCAACAGATATAAAGCGGTAGCGCCTCTCGTCTTTGAAACGATCGACTTGATTCTCTCATCGCTTCTGGCGATGGCGGTCATCTTGCCTGCAGGTACCGTGTCCCACGCAACGGCTTGTCCCGCTACATAATAGTCTTTTGTCGCGCTTGCGAGCACTTCATCACTTACGCAGCCTAGCAGCGTGAATGTTGCGAGTAAACCTACGACTAACAATAATAATTTTTTCATACACTTCTCCTTTTTTTGATGATTATGGTGTATTTCATTCTATCATCGATTATAGCGCGTGTCAATGAAACCGCTAACATCTGCAGAAAACTGAAACCGCTTACCGATTATCTCAAGATGACGCTTGTGAGTGGTCCTAAAGTCAGTATTTGATTTTGAAATGTGGCGGAATCCATTCCCGCATAACTGTTTATCGAGGTAAACTCATAGGATGTATAGTTACGCAAATCCACCGTGATTGTCGTGAGACCCGTGTTGTGAAAAACTCCGACACTTTGTTGATTGTATGTGGATATGAAACCCCCGAAAGTGAAATGCTCGGGGAAGACGAGCGGTGTATATGCACCACGTGCGATTTCAGGATTGGCATTGCGCATCATGATCAGTTTCTTGTAGTGATTATAGAGACTTGACGGATCACGAAGGTGCTCTTTGACGGTTCCGTTGGTTTGCAGTTCGCTGGAATAGGTTGCGCCGATGGGATCCTTGACTGAATCCTTGTCGCCCCAAAGCATTCTGAGTCGTCGATTCGCGTCGGTATTCTCGGAAGCGCGAGAGCCCTTGAGGCCGATTTCTTCTCCATAATAGATAAACGGAACCCCCGAGGCGAGCAGGTAAAGGTTCGCTGCCATATGCATCCGGTATTCACTGACCGATAAATATCCTGCCGCACGGTTCATGTCGTGATTGGAGATGAACGGTGTGAGCATGGCTTCGGAGTTGATTGCCATCACACTTTCTCGATAGCGATAGAGGTAGTCGACATACTGATCCACGCTCTCGATGTTGTTCGCGGCCGCCGCGATTGCGCCGGAACTCATCGACATCCCAAAATCAAAGTTGCTGAAGCATTCATAATAGGGAAGAATCAGGTTGTCCGCTGACCAAACTTCACCGACGATATAGGCATCCTCTTTGATTTTTAAGCATTCGTCACGAAACCAGTTCCAAAAGGCAATGTTTTTGGGCGTGTCGTTCAAGAATGCGTATTTTATCGCGTCCAGACGAAATCCGGACACGCCCAGATCAAACCAAAAAGTGATGATATCGACGATTTCCTCTTTGACGAGGTCGCTGTCGAGATTGAGTTCAGGCATGGAAGAAGAGAAGTTTCCCTCATAAAAATACGCGCCATAGAAGGGATAGTAGATTTTACCGCTTTCCTTTTCTTCCTCAGTGACAAGGGTATAATATTCAAGATAGCGATTCTCGAGATCGTTGTCGCGCAAGGCGTTTCTCGCTTGAAGAAACCAGGGGTGTTGACTTGAGGTGTGGTTTAAGACCAAATCGATAATCACATTGATTCCGCGTTCGTCACACATGGATATGAGTTGTGCGAAATCAGCCAGCGATCCGTAGTTTTCATCGATCGACTGATAGTTTTGGACATCGTATTTATGATAACTGGGTGATTGCATGACCGGCATCAGCCAAATGCCTGTAATTCCCAAACTCATTCCGGAATTGGGGTCGCCGTCATTGAGGTAATCCAAACGATTGATGAGGCCTTGAATATCGCCGATACCATCTTTTCCGCTATCCGAAAAACTACCGAGAAAGATTTCGTAGTAGACCCGATATAGATCGTCGGCGTGTTGCGACTGCAGATTTTCATCGATGATTTGATATTCTTTCATCCCGTTACAGGCCAATAGCGCAAACGCACTGAGTATCATGATGATGATCAGTTGTATTTTCTTCATCGCACCACCTCCCTTCAATAGTAACTCGCGCAGATTATCCCTTGACCGCGCCTGCAGTCACACCTTCGACATAGTATCGTTGCATGACCAAGAACAGACTGACAATCGGTATGGCGACGATGATACAGCCTGCCGCAAATGTTGTGAAGAGGTTGGAATCGATTTGTTCACCATAGATCATATAATATAGACCCACGGCAACGGTGTGAAGCTCGCGATTGGTAACGCAGAGAATCACTCTGGCAAAGATGAAATCCATCAACGGGCCAGTAAAGGAAAGCAACGCGGAATAAAGGATGATGGGCTTGCTCAACGGCAAAATGATTTTCCCGAATATTTGAGCATTATTAGCGCCGTCAAGTCGCGCGGACTCGACTAATGAGTTGGGAATGATGTCAAAGAAGCCTTTCGCGAC
>JBAZGL010000078.1:0-5886 GCA_041652855.1 Candidatus Izemoplasmatales bacterium | reverse complement strand
GAGACAAAACCCTTGGACCATGCGGGACCCGAAAGGTACAGACACGCGCATCCCGACTTCGATGACATCACGGTACGTTTCTGGAACGAAGTAATCAAAAAGACGATCCACAGATTTCGCTGCCACATCGACTAATACTTCTGCAATCATCGCTTCCCCTCCCCTTCCAGCAAGTGAATAGGCTTCCATTGCTTCTCATGTCTCAATTGTAATCGTTTGGTCCAAAAAATGCAAGATGAACCCCAAGAATCCCAAATGTACTCATATTCTCGTCACTATGCATAAAAAGCGTTTTCTCAAAGCACAATTGATTGCATTCTGAGGTCATATCCTGTATAATACACAATAAAGATTTGCATTCTAGAATCACAGAAAGGATTATCATAAATGCTGGAACCCACCCCAAAGACCCACGAGGTTCGTGTTTTTGCTTTGGGAGGTTTGGGAGAAGTTGGCAAAAACATGTATTGTGTGGAATACCGTGATGAACTCATTATAGTAGATTCGGGGCTTTTATTCCCCGATGAGTATTTATTGGGTATCGATTACGTAATTCCCGATTACACGTATCTCATCGAAAACCAGTCGAAGATCAAAGCACTGGTCATTAGTCACGGCCATGAAGACCACATTGGCGGCATCCCTTTTTTGTTGCGAATGGTCCGCATACCCGTCATTTATGCCTCTGGATTGAGTTACGGCTTGATCAAGGTCAAGATGGAAGAACATGCCTCCCTCTCCATGAATCTCCAAGAATACCACGAATCCGATATCATCCGATTCAAAAACCTATCCGTCAGTTTCTTTCGGACGAATCATTCGATTCCCGATTCTTTTGGCATCAAAATCCAGACTCCCGAAGGCCCTGTCGTCCATACTGGCGACTTCAAGTTTGATTTTTCGCCGATCTCCAATGATTCCAACTATCAAAAAATGGCACGGATCGGTGAAGAAGGTGTGTTATGCCTCATGTCCGATTCCACCAACTCGGAACTCGAAGACTTCACGACATCGGAGAAAGTGGTCGCTCAAAATATCCATGATCTCTTTGCGAACGTTCAAGGACGGATCATCATTTCTACATTCGCCTCGAACGTCCATCGCATCCAACAAATCGTGGAAGCATCCGTCGCGACGGATCGTAAGATTGCTGTTTTCGGTCGTTCGATGGAAAAAAACATCGATGTGGGCATGAAACTCGGCTACATCAAAGCCCCCTACGGGACTTTCCTCTACAGCCGGAATCTCGTCGGACTCAAAAGCAAGAACCTCACCATTCTATGCACCGGTTCCCAAGGCGAACCATTGGCGGCACTGACGCGAATCGCGTCCGGAACCCACAGACAAATATCGTTGATTCCCGGAGATACCGTGATTCTTTCTTCTTCTCCAATACCCGGTAATCAAGAAAGCATCAACAAAACGATTAACCTTCTCTATAAAAACGGCGCAAATGTGATTACACAATCGCCCTTCGCCGATGTTCATGCGTCCGGACATGGAGGACAAAATGAATTGAAGTTGATGCTCAAATTGATGCGTCCGAAGTATTTCGTTCCCATTCACGGAGAATACCGCATGCTCAAAACACACGTGAAACTGGCGATTGATACCGGCGTCAAGGAACAAAACACCTTCATCCTCGACAACGGCGATGTCTTGTCTTTGACAAAAACATCCGCCAATGTCACCGGCAAGGTGCAAACCGCGGATATCTACGTCGACGGATCAGCTATCGGGGAAGTGGGCACCCAAGTCATCAAGGATCGCCGTGAGCTGTCCGAAGATGGTCTGCTCTGCGTCGTGATGACGATCAACCAGGACCGACGGGAAGTCATCTGCGTACCATCCATCGTCGCCAAAGGTTTTATTTACAATAAGGACGAATCTTTGATGATCAAGGACATGCAGGAACTGTCTCTCGATGTCACCGATCGTTACCTCGCTTCGGGTAAAAAGTTGAACATCAACGGTATGAAGAACGATTTATCGAAAACGATTGGCAAGTATGTCTTGCAAAAGACAGACCGGAAACCGATGATCATGCCCGTAATCATGGTCATGAGCAACTTGCAGCCATAAAAAGAGGTGCGTCTACTTCAGTGTAGGCGCACCTTTTTGTTG
Source organism: Candidatus Izemoplasmatales bacterium (assembly GCA_041652855.1). GTDB lineage: Bacteria > Bacillota_I > Bacilli_A > Izemoplasmatales > Hujiaoplasmataceae > JAAYZB01. The sequence continues at coordinate 3,762 of JBAZGL010000078.1, read as the reverse complement.
ATTCAGAAGTTCATCGCCACGGTAGCCGCGAACCACGACTGCCGCCATGATCATCATGATGATCGGCATCAGGCAAAAAGCGATTTTGACCGCAAATTGTGCCGAAGTTGCCGATTGCACATACAGCCATGTCGGATCAATCGTCAGCTCGGAAGCAGTCAGAAGCTCAAACCATTCCCATGACGGTTTTGCTTGGTATCCAGAAAGATCCAAAATCGGACCGATGAGCAAAGTCGCCAAGCCGATGCCCACTTTCTGCAAAAAGGAAACAGCACCAAAATAACTACCTTCACGTTCGGGGTGATCCTGTGTCAGAATGCTGATCGCATCGGGATACATGCCATAGGCCACCAAGTGGATATTCCCCATACCAAGTCCAAGTATCAAAACCGCCAACCAGCCAAAGATGGGAAAACTTTGGATGGCATCGCCCATCGTTAGGGGCAGGATATAGCGTTCCCCGGAAAAATCAAGCGCGACTTCCCGATAAGGCAATTGCGGAAGAAAATAAAAGGTGACGAAGGCAATAATCCAACACAACGTCCCGAGGTAGAGCGTCCGACGTTTGCCGATACGATTGGAGATAAAGACCCATAAAGGGACACTCAAAAACCCGAGAACGAGGACAGCCCCTGCCAGAGGAAGAAACAGTTCGGGAGAAAGCAACCAATAGTTCACATAATATTGAATCGTATCCTGAAGGACAAAGATTGCAGATAGCGAACACATGAACGCTAGGGCAGATTTACGAAAATTTCTGTCCTTGAAACATTCGAGAAAGTCTTGGTAGAAGCGAAATTTTCTTGTTGATTCCTTGTGATTCGGGGGCATTTCAAATGTCCCCAAGACCGCAATGATGATGATCAAGACCATCGCCACTCCAAAAATAGCCGAAATCAAGATGAATTTTTCACCTGAATGCGTCAACGTGACATCCCCCATGATGATGTCGGGAATGGCTACAGCGATGATGGTAGCCAAGATGGTCGCAACCATCCGATAACCTGTCAGTTTTGTCCGCTCACGGTATGATTTCGTCATATCATTGATCAAGGAAATATAGGGAATATATGCAAGGGTATAGCATAGATAGAATATGAGATAGATGATCAAGACCAAAAACGCTTTGAGCCACATCACGCTTTGCACTTGGTCGTTTCCGAGCCCAAGGAGTCCGGGTGTGAGCCGCGAGATCAATGTCGATAAAGCAAATACCGCAAAAAAGGATAGCCCCAGGGGGATGGCGGATGCAAGCATCAAAATCCGTCGACGTCCGAATTTGGAGCGGATTCGATCCGCATGGAAACCGATGATGGGATCAGTGATCGCATCCCACACAAAACCGAAAAAGATGATTCCCGAAGCCATATAGCCTTTGAGTCCAACGACATTCGTGAGGAAGATCAATAAATAAAAACCAGTGATGGCAGTGCCAAAGGTAAAGGCCATATCACCTGAGCCATAGGCAACGCCTGAGCGCACCGAAACATGGTCGGATCCGTTCACATATTCTCTACGCATCATGATCACCTATCGTTACTACCCGTTCAGAATTCGCTGTTTCCTTGAACCAGTGAAATACCTTTCTCGTCGTATCTGCATCCTGAAAAGCATCATGACGTTGATCGAGAAGTTCTTCTCCGGAATATAGACAGTGTGCGTGGAACAAACCTAAATCGTTTTTGAGTCCGTAATACGTCTTATGCAGTTTCAAGAGGTCAATGAACTGCATTTTTTTGGTGAGATCGCGCAATCGATGGAGGCGGTTCAGTTTGGACAGTTCTAGTGTATCGTTCCTGCCCCAGACAATGACCATCGGTTGATATTCCTGGTGTAATCGCCTCAAAAGCGTATAAAACTCTAAATACGATATCCCTTGATCCAAATCCGCTTGGGTGATGTGCAAGAACTTGCTCGTGCGATCAGTGAGTTTCGGAAAGATTTCGGGACGGATGTACATCGCATGTTGCTCGATGATGTTGCCTTCTGAATCCGTCAAAATCATCCCCGCTTGAATGATTTCTGATATGAAGTCTTCATAATGACGATAAGGTGGCATCGACATCTCAAAATCGATGAAAAGCCGTGGCTTTTTTGTGTTGATGACACCGATAATCCCCGACTTGATCTTCGAGATATCATAAAACACGTGCGGATACCTTCTACCCGAATCCATGATTTTTTCGATGTGAATCACATTGAATACGCGTCGTCCTCGATAGAGCCTGGACTTCATCTGCACACGTATAAACAGATAGATTCCACATCGAAAATAATCCGTGAAACTCGCAAACATCCCGCGAGGAAAATAGTAGTATGTGATGCGCTTACGATATTGGAGCGCGATGATTCGATTGTCTTCCACAACTTGGTGAATGATGCCATAGGTGAATTGTGTCATGTCCATCCTCATTCTTTGCTTGCCATGTATTTATCACTATTGTATCACATTGCTGGATTCATCACGAGACAAATTACGTTTTCACAAGCGCGATGCGCAAATTTTCGATTTGTTTCTGGTTGAGTCCGAGTTGCTTCAACTCTTCATCGGTCGCAGAAACGATGTTTTCGATGGTCTTGAATTGCTGAAGCAACTTCATCTTCGTCTTTGAACCGATCGAAGGAATCGCATTCAATATCGAGGCATAGATTTTTTTCGATTGCAGGTTGCGATGAAAGGAAATGGCGAAACGGTGGGCTTCTTCTTGAATTTTATTCAGGAGTACATATAGCATATCATGTCGATCGATAATCCATTCATCGGTCTCGGTCACAATCGCATGGGTACGATGATGTTCATCTTTTTTGAGCCCGATCACAGGAATCTCGAGATAGAGTTGATCGATGACTTCCTTCGTCGCCTGGTACTGCGTCCGTCCCCCGTCCGTGATGATCAAATCGGGCATTTTCCCACCTTCGACCAATAAGCGTTGATAACGGCGATAGACGACCTCCTGCATCGTGTGATAATCATCGGGTTGAGTGATGCTTTTGACTTTATATTTGCGATAACCCTTTTTTTCCGGCAAACCTTGGGAAAACACGACCATCGCCGAGACAGCAGCCTCTCCGAAGAGGTTGGAGTTGTCGAATGCTTCAATCCGTTCCGGCGTCGGGATGTTCAGAATCTCTCCCAATTTCACAATCGCTCCGATGGTTTTGTCATGTTGTTTGAGATATGTCGATAAATTCGCTTCAAGATGAATGCGCGCATTGTCTTGTGCGAGTTTGACCAGTTCTGCCTTTTTGCCTTTTTGGGGAGAACGGGCGCGGTCGTTCAATAGAGGCCCGATCAAATCGAGCGGTGCCGAACTGGGCAAAAGCACTTCTTTTGGCAAGGAATGATGGTCATAGAACTGCGCGACATAATCCAAAAATGCGGATATCGGATCTTGATAGTACGTCACAACCTGATTTTCCGAAAATAAGATACGTCCTTGACGCATGAAGAGAATCGAAATAGCCATATAGTGGTCATAGGCATGATACGCAATGATGTCGCGGTCCCCGGCATCCTGAAAAATGACCGATTGCTTGAGTACCGTTTTTTGCACGGCATCGATCGTATCGCGATACTCTTTCGCTTTCTCATATGCCCATTGATCGGATGCCTCTTGCATCTTGCGCGTCAGATCTTCGATCAATTCCTTGATATGACCTTGAAGAAGTTTTCTGACTCCCTCGATCATCGGTTGATACGCCTGTGGTGCCACATCGTTCTCGCAAGGCCCCAGACATTGCCCGATATGGTAATAGAGACAA
>JBAZGL010000077.1:0-5916 GCA_041652855.1 Candidatus Izemoplasmatales bacterium | reverse complement strand
GAGGAGAACCATGTACAACTACATGAAAGGCGTGATATCCGAGATTAGAGCGGACTACATCACGATCGAAAACTATGATATTGGTTATAAGATTTATACGCCGAATCCGTTTGCGTACACGCTCGGAGCCTCCGTCACGCTCTATCTCTATCAAAAAGTAACCGATGATGAAATCGCGCTCTATGGTTTCCATTCGGTGGATGAACGGGATCTGTTTCTGAAATTGATTAGCGTGAATGGCATCGGACCAAAGAGCGCAAAAGCGATTCTGGCAGCCGGGAATGTGGCCGCCATCACATCGGCGATCGAATCCGGAAACGCGAAGTTCCTCCAAAAATTTCCCGGAATCGGTCCTAAGGCGAGCCAACAGATCATCTTGGATCTTCAGGGAAAAATCGAATTCGACCATACCAGCGCCTTTACAGCGTCCATTCAGGAAGTCGATGAAGCATTGCATGCCCTTGGGTATAGCCAAAAAGAGATTCAAAAGGTTTTATCGAAACTCGATCAAGAGAAACCTACGAATGAGTTGTTGAAGGATGCTTTAAGGTTGATGCTGAAATAAACAAGAACACGCTCGCGAATGCGGGCGTGTTTTGATTTTTGTGTAAGATTTGGTTACAAACTAGATACTTAAAAGCTCACGGATTTCCTGAAGTCCCATGCCACAGCCCAGCGCGACCATTAAGAGGATTCGCGCTTTTTGTCCGTTTAGATTGGGCGCGATCATACATCCAATATGCGTCAAGTGACGACCGCCGCCTTCATAGCCATAAGTATCTAAGACGCGCCCTGAGGGGCAACGTGACGTAATGACAACGGGTAAACCAAGGGTGAGGGCGTCCTGAATCCCTTCAATCATTTGCGGTGGGACATTACCTCTCCCCAGTGCTTCAAGAACGATCCCTTTGACATTCAACGAATGAATAGCATAACGAAGTAGTTGACTGTCCATCCCCGAAACGACCTTCAGCAAACTCACGTTGGGCTCGATAACATCGATCGGGAGTTTGCGTCTAAGATAATTCACAGAACGGTAAAAGATAACTTGGTGGCTGTCTACAATACCGATAGGACCATAATCGAGGGACTTGAATGTATCAAGTGAAAGCGTGTTGGTTTTTGTCACCTCGCTGGCAGCGTTGATCTGATCATTCATCACGACCAAGACGCCTTTACAAGAAGCGTCGGGAGAAAGACATACCAGGATTGATGATACTAAATTATTGATCCCGTCATAACCAAGCTCAGAACTCGATTTCATCGAGCCAGTAACCACAACGGGTTTTTCTGTATCGAGAACCGTGTCGAGAAAAAAAGCCGTCTCTTCAAGGGTGTCTGTCCCGTGGACAACAATGACACCACTCACTTGATCATCGTTCAAGAGTGCTCTGACTCGAAGTGAAAGCTCCAACATGATGGCAGGCGTGATGGAGGGCGAAGGCAGTTTTGAGAATTCAATCATTTCCAAATCATAGCAATGAAAATGATCGAGCAATGAAGAAAAGATATCTGAAGCGTTGAGCGCTGGAACAACCGAATGGTTCGCATCGTCCACCTTCATCGATATCGTACCGCCTGTGAACACAATACATAATTTTGGCATGATATCATCCAACCTTTCAAAACCTAACATTATTATACCATATGCGCGAGAAAGACAAATGCATGAATCGAGATTTATGTGGTTTTGTCCATGAGATTTCAACCCGATTTCTAAGAAAGCAAAAAACGAGGGCCAATTTTAGCAAAACTAGAACATAACCCCTTATCGACATTATCCACCAAAGTGGCGTCAACCCCCACATATAGCGCTCCGTTATTAGTTAACATAATATATATTATAGGAAGTTATTCTTAAAATGATATGACCCCCATATTATCCCCATAACAATGATTCTGAATAATGATTACGAAATAAATCCACCATTCGCACCCATTTCCGTTCGATTAATCATGTTCATATTTGATCGATGAATATGTTAGTTTTGTTCTTTTCTTCGTTCGTGGGTGTATCAACTTTCGCGCGTAAAAAAACGGCGATTTTCGTCGTTTTTTCATGACCCATGATAAATATACCCTATGAATGGCGAACAATGCGTCACGCGTGAATTCAGGATATATGAAAAACACAGTCCAAAAATTAGACTGTGTTTCAAAAATCGAGTGCTTCTTCTACTACGATTCCAAGGGACGCCGCGAATGCGTAAGCCATTTCAACTTCTGGATCATAGAGCGATGAAGGCTCATGGGCATCCGAGGAAATGATGACTCGAGGCTCATGCTTTTTGACGATCTCCCAAAATTCTTTTCTCGGATACAGATATCTGTTTCCTGCAGGAGTCATCCGCATTCCTTTTCTGATTCCATTGACATTGATCTCCAATGGCATTCTGCTTTCTTTGGCTTTGAGGATCAGCCTTTCCGACTCATGATAGATGAAGTCATCAAACTCGTCGATATTGAATAGCATTAAATCGGGATGACAGATGAATGCGAAGTATCGTTTGTCGATTGCTTCAATGAGTGTGTTTACATAAGTATGGATATGTTCGTGCGTCGTCAGGCGATACGTGCTTCTCAGTTGATTCGGCTGGGTGACATCTTTGATGTAGTGTTGACCCAATGCGAGATAATCGAGTTCTTTGAGGTACCGCTGATACATCACATCATGTTCGGAGAAATATTCGATTTCCAAGGCTTTATAGACTTTGATGTCTTTTTGATACTTGTGAATCGCTTGATGACACATATCGAGATATAAGGGATAATCTGATTGACGCATGCGTATGCTTCGATCCTTCAACGATTCAAATGGTGCGTGATCGGACATTCCCAGTGATGTAAAGCCGAGTTCGATTGCCTTCTCGACATAATCTTCAACACTGCCTACGGCGTGGCGGCATAGATACATATGCGTATGGTAGTTGTTCTTCATTAGTTTATGCGGAAATGACATCCGACACTTACCTCTCTTGTCAGTGCGTGATCGGTGATGAGCCAAGCCGTCTCAACGAGATTCAAGGCTTCATAGTAATATCGTGTGAGATTCGGCGCTTTGTATAGACTGTCGCGTAGGCCTTCCAACATGGTCCGCGTCAGCGACAACCCTTCTTTTGTCCGGACGATTCCCGCATATTCATCCATGTAATCACCGATTTTCTTGCGTAGCGGTTTGTAATTGTAATGATAGTTCGGCAGTTCAGCCAAGACTACGGGATTTGGTATTGGGATGTGTTCGAGTGTCTGGTTAATTCTATTTGCGGCAGCTTGACCGAACACGACACATTCAAGCAATGAATTAGATGCGAGACGGTTAGCGCCATGAACTCCGGTATGTGCGGTTTCTCCAACGGCATAGAGGTTTTTGACACTTGTCTCGCCATTCAAGTCCACAGCGACGCCACCACAAATGAAATGCTCGCAGGGAGCGACGGGAATGAGGTCTTTCCCCATGTGGATGTGTTTCGATCGCAGATGATTGAAGATTGTCGGAAATCGCTTTTCAAGATACGCAGGGTCGAGATGCCGGGTGTCCAAATAGACGTGATCCGTCCAGGTATCATACATCTCACGGTAAATGGCTTGCGACACGACATCTCTCGGAGCCATTTCCAAGCGCGGATGATACTTGGACATGAAGCGTTGTTTTTCGATATTAATCAAGTATGCTCCTTCACCGCGAACAGCTTCAGAGATCAAGAAACGTCTGCGCTCAGTCTGGCTTTCATCATAAAGTGCTGTGGGATGAAACTGAACAAACTCCATGTCCTCAATGTTCGCGCCTACGCGACAAGCCATGCCTATTCCATCGCCGGTAGCACTCAAATCATTCGTGGTCGCTCCATAGACGGAGCCGATCCCACCGGTTGCGAGAATCGTGACCTTGGCCATGATGGGTTCATAATCCGCGTCACGAATGAGCACGCTCGCTCCGATAACGCGTTTCGAAGCATCCAATAATAAGTCGAGGGCAATGGTTTCTTCCAAAAGCTCGATATTGGGATGAAGATTGATTTGTTGGGATAAACCCTTGGTCGCATGATATCCAGAGGCATCGCCGCCACTATGGAGGATCCTTCGATAGGAATGACCGCCTTCCTGCGTCAAAAGATAGCGTTGGTGTTCATCTTTATCGAACTGAATGCCCAAAGAAACCAAAGAAGCAATCGCATCTTGGGCATTCTTGACAAGAAAATGGACGGCTTCGGGATTGTTCAGATTGGATCCGGCCTTCAATGTATCGTGAAAATGGCTGTCGAGCCGAATCGGATCATCGCTGAGCTCGGCGGCGATGCCGCCCTGAGCTAACATCGAATTCGAATGGCTGACGCTTTCCTTGGCGATAAGGCATACTGAATACTTAGGATCGATAGCCAAGGCCGTGTACACTCCTGCAAGGCCCGTTCCGATGATCAATACATCATATAATCTGTTCATCAACTCAACTCCAACATCAAGTCTAAAGCCCTTTTGGCTTGTTTGCGAATGCCTTCTTCTACATGTATTTCGTACTGCTCTTCTTCAAGCGCGCGCAAGACGTCCGTGAGATGTGTTTTCTTCATGTTCACACACGACATCGGTTCCTTGAGAATATGGAATGATTTTTCGGGGCACGCCTTCTGCAAGGGATAGAGCATCCCGCTTTCGGTACCAATCACGAACGCTTGATGACTTGATTGCTGCGCATAGTTGAGAATCCCGCGGGTGCTTCCGACATAATCAGCTTGTTTGAGCACATCAAGAGGTGCTTCGGGATGGATAAGCACTTGCGCCTGGGGATGTTTGTTTCTGGCTATCACAACATCCTCAACCTTGAGGTTGTTGTGGACCCGGCAATAACCCGGCCAGATATCGATATCCAGATCATAGCGGTCTTTCAAATACATTCCCAGGTTCTTATCGGGAATGTAGAGCATTTTGTCGTGTTGGAAATGGGTGATGATCTTCTCGGCATTCGAACTGGTGACGCATACATCGGAGAGGGCTTTAACCTCTGCGTATGAATTCACGTAACATATGATTTTCCGATCTGGATTCTTTGCTTTGTAATCAAGAAGCCTGCGCTTGTTGATCATCATCGCCATGGGACAAGAGGCATTATAGACCGGCAATAGCACTTTCTTCTCCGGGGAGAGGATTTTCGCGGTTTCCGCCATAAAGTTCACACCGCAAAAGACGATGATCTGCGCATCGGTTTCTGAAGCCTTACGACTCAAGTCCAAGGAGTCGCCAATGAAGTCTGCCACATCTTGAACATCGGGTTCCTGATAAAAATGGGCGAGAATGATCGCGCCTTTTTCTGCTTTTAACTGACGTATTCTATCTTTCATTCGCTTATCATCTCATTTCCAAGGGTTCATTCCTATTATATGCTTTTTTGCCCGATTTGCCAACGAATATGGTATAATTTTCTGTGTGAGACAAAGGAGTGATCAAGGTGTATGAACCACTCGCCAACCGTTTAAGACCGAAAAGCTTCGCTGAAGTCATCGGTCAGGAAAAAACCATCGCAATCCTCAAAAAAATGCTGGAAAAAGAGAAATTGCTCTCATGCATTCTCTATGGGCCGACGGGCGTTGGTAAAACGACCATAGCGCTTTTGATCGCGGAATACTTCCCTTTGCGTCATCACAAGTTCAATGCCTCCACGGACTCCAAACAGACACTAAGAGAGATCATTGAATCATCGAGGATGTATGAAGGCACTCTATTGATCGTCGATGAGATCCATCGCATGAATCGCGACATCCAGGACTACTTGTTGCCCTTTGTGGAAAAGGGCCAGGTCACGATAATCGGACTCACGACGGAGAATCCGTATATTGCATGTAACCCTGCCATTCGCAGTCGTGTCATCATCCTGAAACTTGAACGACCGAGTGAATCAGACATCTTTGCGTTTTTGAAGCGGAT
>JBAZGL010000076.1:0-5995 GCA_041652855.1 Candidatus Izemoplasmatales bacterium | reverse complement strand
TTCCGATCTGGCCAAAAACGGGCAAAGGCATAGACCGCCAGCAAGTTCATGACGATCAATACCGCTCCGGGAACCACCGAGCGGAACACATTGGCGAGAAAACTGCCTGAGAATCGCTTTTCAGAGGGTTCGAGCGCAATAAAGAAAGATGGGATACCGATGATGAATGTTTCAATCACAAACATCTGGATTGGCTCGAATGGGTACAAGTTGCTGGTCATCAACAGAACGATAGTGAGCAATATGGTATAAAGCGTCTTGACGAGATAGAGAACGGATGCCCGTTCCATGTTGTTGACGATCTGTCGTCCTTCTTTCACGACTTTAGGCATGGAAGAAAAATCATTGTTCATCAAGACGAGATGACTGATTCCGCGTGCCGCATCGGAACCTTCCGCCATGGCGACTGAACAATCCGCAGCCTTCAGTGCGAGGATGTCATTGACGCCGTCGCCGACCATGGCCACTGTATGTTCACGTTGCTTAAAAGTATCGATGAGCAGCTTCTTTTGAGCGGGGTTGACTCTGCCAAATACCGTGTATTCATCCGCATACTGGATGACTTTGTGATCAGGCACCCCTGCGAGCGAGACAGCTTTTATGGCTTTGGGCACCCCTGCGCGCTCGGCGACGTCTGAGACGGTGAGATGGTTGTCACCGCTGATGATCTTGATATCGACACCTGATTCGTGAAACGATTGCAATGTTTCTCTAGCGTTTTCACGCACATGATCATTGAGTAGAATGAGTGCGAGCGGCGTATGGGTTCCTTTGAGTTTGTGTTCATCAAAGCCTCCTGCGCGTGCGAACAAGAGCACGCGCTTCCCTTGACGGGCATAGCGCTCGACATCTTTTTTGATTGAAAGATACTTCCCCTTCATCACCATCTCGGGCGCACCCAGCGCGTAACGCTCATCATCGAATGCCACTGCGCTGTATTTGTTGTCCGAACTGAAGTGGAGTATCGCTTTCGATCTGAAGATGCGCTTGGAACCGAAATAGTTCCTGAGCGCGATCGCGGTGGCGTTTTGCTCTTTCAAGGCATAGTTCATGGAAGCAATGATTTTACGCCATTCGCCCGAAGGATCTTCCTCAATCGCTGTGTCTTCATCGCTTCTATTTGTCAGAGGGACGATACTATCTACTTCCATCGTACCATCGGTGATGGTCCCTGTCTTGTCCAGGCACATGATGTCGACACGCGCCAATGACTCAATCGCAAACAGCTCTTTCACAAGGGTATCGTGTTTTCCAAGTTTGATGACGCCGTTGGCAAATGTGATTGTCGTCAGAAGAAATAGACCCGAAGGAACCATCGCAACCATTGAACCGGCCATTTTTTTGAGTGCCATGTGATAATCCGCACCTGAGTTCAAAAAATCGGGGAGATAATCATAACTTGAATATCGATACACATTGATGAAAGTCAATACACCCAAAGGAATGATGATGATTCCGATGATTTTGAGTACGGAACGAAGAGAACCAAATATCACGGATTTCGGTTTTGTCAATGCTTTGACTTTTGCGGAGAGTTGTTCGATGTAATTGTCCTTTCCGACAGCCGTGACGCGCACATATGCTGTCCCGGACGTGACATAACTCCCCGAGCGTACGACATCGTTTTCACGCTTGACAACCGCTTCCGATTCTCCGGTGAGATTCGCTTCGTTGACGCTCATGATTCCCTCAACGACTTTTGCATCGGTGACAATCTGATCGCCATTGTTCAAAATCATCACTTCATCGATGACAATCTCGGAGATGGGAATGGTGATCTGATGACCCTGACGAATGACAGTCGCAGTCGTTTGCGTGATGAGTGATAGTTTCTGGATTGTCTTTCTGGCTTTCAGTTCCTGGATGATGCCGATCAATGTGTTGAGCATAGCAATGATGACGAAAAACATGTTCTCATAGCTTCCGATGGAAATCATCAAAATCGCAAGCATTCCAAGAATGAGATTGAAATATGAGAAGAGATTGTCGCTGATAATCCTACTCACTGATTTGAGATTTGAAGTGGATTGATGATTTGTCTTGCCTTCGATGAATCGAAGGTTGACATCCTCAATCGATAATCCATTCAGTGACATTTTTTCATTTTTCGGCATCCGGCACACATCCTTTTATCTTATTCATTATAGCAAACATCGCGACTGATATCAAACTAAAAAAAGAACACTGAATCAGTGTTCAAAGACGCTTTTTCCGATAAACTCGCGAAGTAACGAGTTACACGGAACGAGATATTGGTCGATTTCCTTGAAGTATTTGAGGAACTTGATCAGGCGATTGGCCTGAATGTAATGTTCTGAGTCATTGGGTATGTGTTTCAATGCATTAAGCGCATAACGTTTGAGTACGCATAGTTCATAGGTCAGTTCCGAGTTGTAGATATAATTGGCACTTTCGATGAAAGGATAAATCCAGCGATACTCACCCCGGCGTACAGACGGCCACATACTCAAGGTTTTTTCGGGAGAGGTATTACGAAATTGCAAATCACGGACTATGCGACGCAATAACCTCAGATCCGTCAGGTTGATGGGATTGTTGTAGTCGATGTTGATTTGCGAAAACGGTGAGATGTATATTTTGAATTTGTTGTTTGCGGGAATAAATTCGGTCAAAAGATCATTAAGCGCGTGTATGCCTTCAATGATGATGGGATTATGTGAGGTAATCGCAGCCGGAGGGAGAAACGCGCGTTGATGATGTTTGAAATCATAATACGGCAACGACACGGCTTCTCCGTTGATGAGATCGGTGATGTTTTGGTTGAACAAATTCAAATCCAGCGCTTCGACGTGCTCAAGGTCGGGTTGTCCAAATTCGTCGATCGGTGCCTTGTCAACGGGGAAATAGTAGTTATCGATCGATATCATCTTCGGTTTGATTCCGCGTGTAAGCAATTCGATTTCGAGGCGTCGCGAAAATGTGGTCTTTCCTGAAGAGGATGGACCTGCTATCGCAATCAAACGGATATTGTCGATATCTCTTGAGATGATGTCTCCAAGTTCACACAGTTGATTGTTGTGCTTGGTTTCACACATGTTGACGAAGGCGACCTGTTCATTGTCTTCGATCTTCTTGTTCATCTTATAAATCATGTCACTCTCACATGTGATTGCCCATTGTTCCGCTTTATTCAACACGCGAAGAAAACTCGGAGAATCAGAAAACTCAGGAATCTGCCCTTTTTCTTCAATGCGTGGATAACGAACCAAAAAACCGGGACTGTAGTAAAGCAATTCAAATTCGTTCAGATAACCGGTCGACGGAACCATATAGCCGTACATATAGTTTTTATATCCGTCACACTCATATATGTTGACCATTTCTTTTCGGTACTTCAAGGTTTCTACCTTATCCATATATCCTTGACTGCGATAGTATTTTTTAGCTTTCGCAATCGTTTCTTTTTTGCGATCGATTCTTAAATCTGCACGGATGATATCCCGCATCTTGGCAATAATTCTTTGGATCATATCAGCAGTGATGACGCCATTGACTGCACGCCCATAGATTCCCATCGAAATGCTGTTTGAGAACTTGATCTGCAGTTCAGGGTAGAGTTGATGGAATGCCATGCAAATGAGGTAACGCATACTCGTCGCATAGATACGCGTGGAATCGGTATGTGAAAAATCGAGAAAACGCACTTCAGCATCGTGGTCGATTTCATAGGCGAGTTCACGCAAGCGATTATTGACCTTCGCACCAAAAAACGGACCTTGACCAGGCTCGATTAAACTCTCTAATCTCGTGGGTTTGTCCAAATGATATTCTTTTGTCTTGCAGGTGACTTTAAACATGGGAACCTCCCGTGAAAACGCTTGTATATATATTGTACAGCATAATCAAGATTTTGCAATAGATTTAACTATGTCAAAACAATCCTATATATGCAAGAAGACGTCCATCGAGAAATCATATAGAAAATTTATATTTTACGAGAAACAACGGTATAGAAACACCTTTATTTAAAAAAAAAAATAAATATTTCTGAGATACTTGACATGACCCGATGATAGTGATAGACTGAGGGTGATAACGCAACCGATTGCATAAACATATATCAATATATCATGTATTGCGCTTCATATTGCGTATGTAAGCGCTATTAATCGTCTTAATTTGAACGCAAACGGTTGCACAAAAACGGGAGGAATCATCATTGTGGCAAATATTAAGGATGTCGCCAAAGCGGCAGGAGTTTCTACATCAACTGTATCTCGAACGATAAATAACAGTCCATCGATCTCACTGGCAACCAAAGAGCGGATTTTTTCGGTGATGAGAGAACTGAACTATTCTCCTAACATGATTGCCAAAAGTCTTACGAACAACAAATCGTACACAGTCACATTGATCGTTGACGTTGAGGATGAAAAATCGTATCAAAATCCCTTCTTCTATGAAATCATGCATGGTATTGAACGCCATGTTTATCGCAAGGAATACAGTCTCATCGTGGCGAATTTGAGTTCGACTCAAAAAAATCAAAGCGTGATCGAGTGGTTGATAAAAGGAAAACGGACAGACGGTGTCATCTTGCCTGCATCGATCCTATCTTCCGCAATGATAGAAATATTACGCAAATACAACATCCCCTTTGTGGCGATTGGTGAACCTGTAGGTTTGAAGGAGTCCGTGAGTTGGGTGGATGTGGATAATAAGAAAGGCACCGAAAACGCAATGTATTACTTGTTCGAAAAAGGATATCGCAATATCGGTTTTCTTGGGTTGAATAAGACGCAACTGTTCAGCCGAAAACGATTGGAAGGTTATAAGAGTGCGCTTTCGGATGAACAACATGAGATAGACAATGATTTCATACGCGAATGCATGAATACCAAGAAGGAAGGATATCAACACATGATCGATTTGTTACAACGAGATCATCGACCTGACGCCATCATCTGTGCCGATTCGCATATTGCTTTTGGTGCCATCAAAGCATGTGGCGAGTTGCATCTCAGGATTCCCGAAGATATGGGTATCATCAGTTATGATAATTCGCAACTCGCAGAAATATCGGATCCGGAAATAACCACTGTGTATGTCGATGTGTTTGAGCTCGGACTTCAATCTGCCAAGCAACTCTTCGAATTGATTGAAGATCCCCAAAAAATTGATCAAGGCTTATTGATATCGACAAGTATCAAGGTTCGTGAAACCGCATAATCATTATCCAAAAGACCCATTCAATAATAATGTATACAAGGAGAAAGACAAAATACTTCTGCTTTTGTCTAATGATTCTATGAATAACATACTCATTCAACACAGTGACACGCGTGAATATATCTATCCCATTGCGCGAAACCAGATTTTTCTGAAATTCGCGCTCTATTCCTCGCCGGGAGCCATAGTCAAAATCACGTATTGGAAACGATTTGAAGACGAACGTATATCCGTTCAGCCTCTAGCGAATTTCCACCTTGAGGGACTCAGTCCATATTATTATACGCAATTGACATTCAGCGAAAGCACTCGTTATCTTCTTTATTTTTTTACGGTAACCATCGCAGATCATTCATACTATTACTCCCCATTAGGATTGACCGATAAGAAACCGGATCAATATTTTCAATACCAGTACACGAATGAAAATGACGTGTATCAAATTCCTTCATGGTCGCAAGGGAAGGTGGGGTATCATATTTTCGTCGATCGATTTATGAACGGAGACCCCAATAATGATGTTGCCGAAAAAGTGTCATGGGATTCGCTTCCATCGAGAACGAATTTTTTTGGAGGCGACTTAAAGGGAATCATACAAAAATTGGATTACCTTCAAGATCTACAAATAGCGACAGTCATTTTGTCTCCTATATTCGTCTCGCCTTCAAATCATAAGTACGATACGATCGATTATTTTCATATTGATCCTTCCTTCGGGACGATCGAAGATTTGCGCACACTGGTACGTGGCGCGCATCAGCGAAACATCAAGGTAATCCTTGATGGAGTCTTCAATCATATCGGC
>JBAZGL010000075.1:0-6010 GCA_041652855.1 Candidatus Izemoplasmatales bacterium | reverse complement strand
TGAATTACTCGTCAAATATCTCTATGGCCCTGAAGCTCATGACCGAGTGGATTTCACAAAAATCGGTAGCCTCGAAATGGCGAAGAAACATAGTTATGAAAATTATAAAGCCAATCCCGAAGCCACTATTTTGTTTTACCAGCCGCCAATGATTTCGTATGAACTACGAGGGAAGATGGAGATTCATGATGAGATGGAATCCGGAAAACGCGAAATCTACCAACAGTTTCTTAATGCGCAACATGATGTATATCACCGACCAGACATGAACCGTTGGCTCCGTTATCCGGCCTACGTGTTCCGGATTGAAGAAATCTTTGATAATTGCGTCACGAAAGATGGTTTTGGCACGAAGATGCAATATCCTTACTAGCATCTTCGATGACGGAAATCTCTCATTTGATTGCATCAGATGGCAAAACCTCGGTTTACCCTGGTTTTGCCATTTCATCTATTGAGGCAGATTGTTGAGCATTCATTTCGCTCATTCATCGCCTGAAAGAGGTTGTTTCATGACAAAAAAGACATTATTATCAATTATGACGTTACTACTGTTCATTTCGCTTGGTGCATGTACAGGTAATGAGTACGAGCGTCGGGGAGATACCTCGAACACGCTATACGTCGGGGCAGTTGCGGCCACTTTTCCGACATCCTTCATGCCGTGGTTGTCGCGGGACGGGATTGCACCGACTGTATCCAGCATGCTATACAATACGCTGTTCAGTTATGATGAAGATACCGGAAACTATGTCGAATCGATCGCTTCGGAGTGGTACTATGTGGACCCGGATGGAAACCCCATCATTACCGATGAAGGAGCCATCGATTACGAACGACTCGAGCAAATATACGGTTCTTCGGACAAAAAGTATCTTCCCGTAAAAATCATCTTGAATGATGATGTGTACTGGAGCGATGGCACGAAGCTCACGGTGGAGGATGTCTATTACACTCTAGATATCGCGACGAATAACGCCCTATCCAACCATGCGGGCGCTCTGGCGTGGACATCCGATTTACAACATGCGTATTCAAACGGAATCATGACCAAACAAGGCATTTTTACGTATGAACATGGCGCGAGCGAAAAAGGCTATACGATTACGGAAGCGGAAAAGGACACGGTCATGTACATCCATGTCAATAAAGTCCTTGGCGCGATCACGTCGCTATTCACGACCATTTTGATCCTTCCGAAGCATATATGGGACCCGATTGTTACACCCGAGAATCAGCTTAATAGCAAAAATCCCACAGCGGAGACGATCCATCAATACCAGAACCCCGTGGGTTGCGGACCATATGTGCTCGATGCCCAGAAAACGAATGCGCAGGTCATCGTTTTGAATCGGAATCCGCTTTATCATTTGACGGATACTGATGGCGGCAATCTGTATAAGGTCGATACGATCAAGTTCATGTTGTATCAAGAGGCGAACGTCGCGATCTATTCTTTGTTAAAGGGTCATATTGATGTCCTTGATTCGACCATTAGTTCCAATTACATGTCATTATTCCTCGATCGAGATCATATCTATGTCTCCAACTCGGAGGGGACTTTCACGCAAAGTCTTGTACTCAATCTCAATCCCGTTGCCACTGAACGCAATGACATGCGTAATTTGCTAAGCAACATTGATGTCCGTCGTGCGATTGCCTTGGCCATTGACCAGGAAGAACTGGTCGATAAAGTATTGAATGGTGCGGGCATGACGGTGAGTGCGGGTTTGATGAGCGAAAGCTTAGTCGATTTCTATAATCCGGAATCGGATATTCTGCGTACGGATCTCGCCGCAAGATTGATCGAGGCCAATGCGATTCTTGACGCGCTGTATCCCCATAAGGATTCCTCGGGATATCGTATTTTAGGCGATAAACGGATTTCGTTCTCGATTTTGGGAAACCCCGGAGAACAAGAAGTCATCTCTCGTCTTCAAGTGCATCTGCAAAAGATCGGCATTGAAGTGACGTATAAAGCCAAGGGAAGTTCCCCTGAACGGACATTTTTGTATAATAGCAAATTTGACATGACGTTGCAAGGCGTGATTTTTTCCTTGTCCAATGCCGATATCATGTATCGGGCGCATTTCGTCACGATGGGAACATCATCGAATTATGGCAGGTTGAATGATCCATTGCTCAATCAGAAAATCGAACAAATGCGTACCACGCTCAATCTACAGACGAAGTATGATCTGATCAGTGAGTTACAACCCATGATTGCCGAAGAGTACTACAAGATCCCTTTATATAGTTCAAACGTGCTCACGGTAGCGCGTACGGATCGCTTCACGGGTTTCGTGACTGTGAAGGGTCAATCCATTTTCAATTCTGAGTCACTTCAGAATCTGGAAATGGTCGGTTAGGAGGCTTCTATGCAAAAATCATTTATCATCAAGCGTATCCTCTATGCCTTCTTCATTTTCCTCATCGTCATGACGCTCAACTTCTTCATTCCCCGTATTGGGGTCAGTGACCCGGCGGAACGTTATTATCCGCCCCAAGGAAATATGACGGAGATTGAGTATGAGATTATCAAGCAAGTGACTCGGGAACAATATGGTTTTGATGTATCTACCGTTCAGCAGTTCATCAATTATGTGGACGGCTTGCTTCACGGTGATCTAGGCACATCGTTCCAACCAGGCAATCCGAAGGTCTCGCATCTGATCGCAGAACGTTTGCCGTGGACGCTCGTCCTATCGGTGACGAACCTCATCATCAGCTTGTTCATCGGCTTGATCATCGGAACGATCGCCGCATGGAAGCGGGGGAGATGGCAAGACACGACCTTGCTCAATTTATCGACGATATCGACGGCTTTGCCCGCCTTCTTTATCGCTTTAATCTTGTCATTCTATCTGGGATTCGAAAAGGAATTATTTCCCGCTTATACGAACCCCAACATGGTGTCTCAGTTCGATTGGAGTTGGGAATCCATCAAAGTGGTGATGTATAACGCCGCGTTACCGATCATTTCCATGTCCATTGGCGGAATCATCGGTTATGGCCAAGGGACCCGGAACGCTGTCATCGCGGTCACCAACGAAGACTTTATTCTCACTGCGCGCGCAAAAGGATTGTCACGTAACCAAGTGATCTTTAAACACACGCTCAGAAACGCGATGCTTCCAATCGTCACATCGCTCGGCATGTCTATTTCCGGACTGATTGGCGGTGCGGTCATCATCGAGCAGATCTTCAACTGGAACGGGATGGGCACCTTGTTTCTCAATGCAAACAATACCAATGACTATCCGTTGATGATGGGAGTTATGCTCTTTATGTCCGCTTTCGCGATTGTCGCGAACCTCGTCACAGAATTATGTTACAGTCTCCTTGATCCGCGGGTTACGGTAGGTGAGAGACGATGAAGATTAAGATGAAGAAAATCGGTATTACGATTGGTAAGAAAATCATCGCCATCTTTAAAGGTGTGGGGAGATTCATCGCCAAACTCTGGCGTCATCCCAAAGGCCGTATCGGCTTGATCATCGTAACGATTTTGATTGTCTCGGCAGTATTCGCCCCGCTCATCGCACCATTCGATCCCTATGATGTGACGCAAAGAGCGCAAAAAGGTCTTTCACCTTCATGGAACCATTTGCTGGGCACGACGATCACAACGGGTCAAGATATCTTCAGCATGTTGATCTATGGCACGAGAGTCTCGTTGGCCGTCGGTTTGATCACCGGCATCACACTCGCATTTTTAGGCGCCATCATGGGCATCATCGCAGGGTATGTCGGCGGGATCCCTGATACGTTGATCATGCGGACGGTGGATGTCATGCTCGTCATCCCGACTTTGCCTTTGACGATTGTCTTGACCAACCTTTTCGGGAAGAGTTATCTGATGATTATCTTCATTTTCGTCCTATTCGGTTGGACTGGTATGGCGCGGGTCATCCGTTCTTTGGTGCTTGTTCTGAAAAACGCTAATTACGTGAAGGCCGCGGAGTTGGCAGGCGCAAGCCGTTGGCATATCATGATCAAACATATTCTTCCGGGAGTATCGCATTTGATTATCATGAATACAGCATTGACTTGCGCTGGAATCATGGTCGCTGAAGCCGGACTGAGCTTTCTGGGTCTAGGTGATCCCACGGCCATCAGTTGGGGGAAAATGCTTGCTGAGGCACAAAGCGGCGGCGCGTTGCTCTTTGGCCATTGGTGGTGGATCATCGCACCGGGTATCGGTATTTTCCTTTCTGTCTTTTCATTCATGCGGATCGGTCTCGTGATGGAAGAAGTCCTCAACCCGAGAATGAAGCAATCGAGCAACATCTATAAAATCTTCAAAAACTTGAACAATCAGTACCTCGATGAAGTGTTTGCTGGCATGGATGAAAAGGCGATCCTCGGGATTCAAACGACGAAAGAAGGTGAGCGTGTATGAATGAACTCATGCTGAAACTGCGCAACCTCAAAGTCATTTTCCCCGCCGGTGAAGGAATCATCAGTGCGGTCGAAGGCATCGATCTCGATATCCTCAAGGGTGAATGCGTGGCGTTGGTGGGTGAATCCGGATGCGGAAAAAGCGTGACTTCACTCGCAATCATGAAGTTGCTCAATACGCCACCCGCCTTGATTCGCGTCGATGAACTGAAACTCGATGACGAAGAGCTCAAGGATTACTCGGATGGAAAAATGCAAGAGCTCAGGGGCAAGACGCTCTCGATGATTTTCCAAGATGCGATGACTGCCCTGAACCCCGTGATGACTATCGGCAAGCAGATTGATGAAATCTATCTGCGTCATAACAAGATGTCTAGAAGTGAAGCACGAAGGCTTACCGTCAGAGCGCTTGAACTCGTCGGCGTTCCGGAAGCGAAATCACGCGCGAACAGCTTTCCGCACCAACTTTCGGGCGGCATGCGCCAACGCGTACTGATTGCGATGGCTTTTGCCTGTATGCCGAAACTGATTATCGCCGACGAACCGACGACCGCGCTGGACGTGACGATCCAAGCGCAAGTCCTCAATGTGCTGTCCGACATGCAAAAGAAGCATAAGGTATCCTTGCTATTGATTACCCATGACCTTTCAGTTGTCGCAAACATGGCCGACACGGTCTATGTGATGTATTCAGGAAAAATCGTGGAGAAAGCTTCGAAACGCGACTTGTTCACTCGACCGCATCATCCGTATACCGAAGGTTTATTGGGATCTGTACCACGGCTGAGTGATGAACATCATCACTTCATTCAAATCCCGGATTCCGTTCCTCATCCGATGTTCAAGCCGAAGGGGTGCTATTTTCATCCACGATGCCGATATGCGACGATAGAATGTTCAGAAAAAATGCCACCTCTGGAAAAAATCGATCACCAGCGTGAAGTTCGTTGTTTTCACCCGCTGAATCTGGGAGGGAAGAAATAATATGGAAAACCTACATCCGCAAAATCCCATCATGGTCATCGAGAATCTCAGTGTCGATTTCCCGGTGAAGAACCCCCTTCCATTTCAAAAAAAACGCAAAATCCAAGCGGTGACCGATGTATCGCTGGAAATCCAAAGCGGCGAAACCTTTGGCATTGTCGGTGAATCCGGCTGTGGCAAGAGTACGCTTGCGAACGCGATGATCGGAATGGTCAGACCGACAGGTGGCAAAGTCATCTTCAAAGGGAAAAACTTGTTCGAACTCTCACGCAATGATTTCAAAGAGACGCGAAGAGATATGCAAATGATATTCCAAGACCCCTATTCATCGCTCAATCCCCGGTTCAATATCTATCAAATCATCAGCGAACCGATGTACATCCGTGGCGATGCCTCCGAAGCAGAGATGAAAGAGCGCGTCATCGACTTATTGAAGATGGTCGGCCTTTCGGAAAAAGACCTGTATCGGCACCCTTCTGATTTTTCGGGAGGGCAAAGACAGAGGATCGGCATCGCTCGAGCGATCATATTGAATCCCGACTTCCTGATTTGCGATGAGCCGGTCTCCGCTCTGGATGTGTCCGTTCATGCCCAGATATTGAATCTTCTCATGGAGCTTCAGGAT
>JBAZGL010000074.1:0-6056 GCA_041652855.1 Candidatus Izemoplasmatales bacterium | reverse complement strand
GCCTGTCGGTCCACACATTTTATGCCCAGAAAACGCAAGAAAATCAACGTCCATTTGTTTGACATCGATCGGTATATGCTGGATTGCTTGGGCGGCATCCACAATGACCACCGCACCTATTTGATGCGCTTCATGGATAATCTCCTGAAGCGGTGTCACATAGCCGAGGACGTTTGATACATACGTCAAAGCGACAACCTTGGTTTTGGATGAAAGTACAGAGCGAAAGCCCTCTAAAGTGATGTGTCCGGATTCTGTCAAAGGCAGATATCTGAGCACCGCTTGTTTCCTCTGGCAGATCACCTGCCACGGCAACAAAGAAGAGTGATGTTCGAGTTCGCTCGTGATGACTTCATCTCCCTCATGAATGAGGGATTCCTGAAGCGCAAATGCGGCCAAATTCAGCGCCGATGTCGCTCCGCGGGTAAACACAATCTCTTCACCGTCTGCGTGAATGAATCCGGCCACGCGCTGGCGCACTTCTTCGTAAAGTTCAGTGGCCAAGAGACCTTGTGGATAGAGGCTTCGATGCACATTGACGCTCAAATCGCTGTAATAGCGCTCAACTTGTTCGATGACTACTCGAGGTTTCAAACTCATCGCGGCCGTATCGAGATAGGTATATCCTTCATGGATTTGGGGAAAATCATCTCGCCAAGGATTCTTAATCACGATGTACCTCCCTGAATTCTGTGGTTGAACAAACGGGATATGGCATGAATCAACGGCTTGGTTTGAAGCACATCGAGAAACGGTTGCAAGTAGCTCGACACAATCAACCGTGTCGCCACGTCGATTGAAAGCCCCCTGCTGGACAAATAGAACAGCTCTTCCTCGTTGATCTGACCGATGGAAGCTCCGTGATTGGCCGACACATCGTATTCATCAATCAAAAGCATCGGATCGGATTCAATCTCAGAAACTCCGCCCATCAGCAAGCCCCGATTGATCTGCGAACAACTCGAGCCTTTCATCCCTTTTTTGATCTCGCCGATGACCTGATATTTGACTTTCGCGCGTTCGGTCGCGATCACGTGATTGGTGATGTCGGAAAACGTCCGCTTTGCTTGATGGCGGACCGATAACGTACGATCGGTCCGATCATTTTGATACGCGACTTGAAGGGTCCTTGCCATCAAAGACGCATCAACACCGATGAGATCGAAATTCTCCTTGAGCGAGGAGGTTCCTCGAAAGAATAACAGCGAATCCAGTGTGAGTTTCGCTTTTTCAGCCAAAGAACCCTGATGTGTCAACGAAAAAGCACACGGTCTATTTGCGATAAATGACTGAAAGATTTCACCACTGGATTGTGCGCCCAACTGATAATCGAGCACCAGATTCGTCGCCTTGCGATAATAGACAAAAAGCCGGGCTTTCACGGATGTATACGGTGATAAACTTATCTTCAATGTCTGCGCTCCGGAAAGTTCCCACAACACGATATGAATCAATGAGGACTCGGGACGATCGATATGGAGCGTCTGGTCCTTGAATGTAATGCCGGAAGGAATGATGGTTTCTTGTTCGGACAGAAACACCATATCGGGTAAAGCATGAATGTAAGCCGGAACGCTCATCAGATGCCTTCTCTTCGAGGCGCACCTTGGGCGCAAATACCAATGGACACCTGTGGTTTCCGTTCTTCAAGTTCATCGATCCCAAGCTCGTTTTTGAGCCAATCATATCCCTCGTGGTCGATTTTTTCAATCAAGTCCTTACCGCCCGAACGCACGATATTTCCCTTGATCATGATATGGACGAAATCAGGTACAATGTAATCGAGGAGTCTTTGGTAATGCGTGATCAGAATCAACCCCAGATGATCGGATTTCATTCGGGTGACGTTCTCACCCACGATTTTCAAAGCATCGACATCGAGTCCCGAATCAATCTCGTCGAGAAAAGCGATGCTCGGCTTGATCAACGCCATCTGCAAGATCTCATTGCGCTTCTTCTCGCCGCCGGAAAAGCCTTGATTCAAATAACGATGAGCCAGATTGGTGCCCATATCGAGTTTTTTCGCCGTATCTTCGAATTGGAGGATGAATTTACCGATTCGGAGGTGGTTGCCTTTCTCAAGACGGCTGGCGACGGCACTCCGAACAAAATCAAAATTCGTCACACCGGGCACTTCGATCGGATTTTGCATAGCCAAAAATAGCCCCTTGCGGCTCCTCTCATCCACGGGCATCGCCAAGATGCTCTCACCATTCAGCAACATATCACCCGACTCCACCCGATACTTCGGATGTCCCATGACAATTTGCGCCAATGTCGATTTTCCCGTTCCGTTGGGCCCCATGATCGCATGGGTCTCACCGCTATGCACACACAGGTTGATTCCATTGAGGATGATCTGTCCCTCAACGGAGACGACCAAATCGCGAATTTCTAGTGTTGCCATCATCTATCCCCTCCCAGTGCCACATCTATTGTACAATATTTACCCATGATATGCAAAAAATATGAATGATTTATTTCCGCTTCATCCTCAAAAAAAGAGGGCATCCGCCCTCTTACTTTTCAATGACTTCCGAGCCGAGAATTTCCGGGCTCTTGGTATGTTTGATCGATGTCAGTTCAAGTATCTTCCGAAATCCCGTCAAAAACAGGAAAGAGAACAAACTGACGATAATCCCGAGCGCATACGCGCCCATACCGAAACACACGCCAATCATGGCTGCCAAAAAGAGCGTCGCGGCTGTCGTCAAACCGTAAATGCCATTGGATGTTTTCAATATCGTACCCGCACCCAAAAAGCCGACTCCGGTCACGACTTGAGCGATGATCCGTTGCCGCTCAAGGTTCACTTGGATACCTTGGGCCGCTAGATCAGCCGCCAATCCCAATGCTTGTTGGTAAAGGGCATCTTGCAGGATTGCGATGCCACACGCACCAAAAGCCACCATCAGGTGTGTCGTGACTCCGGCGATCTTATGACGCATTTGCCGTTCAATCCCGATGAGTCCGACAAAAACGGCGGTCAACGTCATCCTGAGAATCATTTCGAGCCAGCCGGGTCCCGTGTCCAAGAAGTTGTTAATAAAGGACATAAACATTACTATCACCCTTTTCCCATATAAGTAAGCGCTTTACTATGTAATTGTATATTATAGCAAACCTCTTTGCATAATTCAACCGAAAAAAGCAGAAACCGCTGATTAACAAGGCGGTTTCTCGAGATATGGGTTCACATGAACCATGATGTGCTTCACTTCCGGAAGTGCTTTTTCGACGGCGTCATGAATTTCATGTGCAATGCAATGCGAAGCTTCCAAAGACAATGTACGATCGAGCGACACTTCGAGATCGACGTAGAGTTTCATTCCGAACATACGGGTCTTCAAGTCATCGATCATTCGAACCTTGGGGTTTCTCATCACAACCTCTTCGATGAGCGAAACCGTCGCGGGGTCAGCGGCTTGATCAACCACCTGTGAAAATCCCGCCTTGATCGTACGATAGCCGACGCGGACGATGAAGAAACAGATGATGATGGCCGCAATCGGTTCAAGATACACATACCCCAGCATCGCTCCGCCCACGCCAATGACGACACCACTGCTTGCCAGTACATCGCTGCGGTGATCCATCGCCATAGCGGATAATGCGGATGAATGCGATTTGTTCGCGCGATGCTTCGTGTAATGATAGAGAAACTCCTTGATGACGATCGTGGCCAGTCCCACCCATAACGCCACGAACATGGGTGCGGCAATGGGCACTTGATGAAACAGATACTCATAAAGCCTATTCACAGAGTACTTGCCAATCTCAAAAGCGGTGATGATGAGGACCACGCCAATCATCACGGAGACCATGGACTCAAATTTCTCATGACCATAGGGATGCGATTCGTCAGTCGCCTTTCGGGAAAAACGCCCGACAATCATCACTACCAGATTGGTCAGGACATCGCTCAAGGAATTGACAGCGTCGGTCAAAATCGCAATCGATTGGCCGAAAACCCCGGCCAAGATCTTGCCGATGGCCAGAAGTAGGTTGATGAAGATGGTCCATAAGGTCGTCTTGCTGATGATCTTTTTTTCACTTTCGAGATTCATATGTCCCCCTAAAAAGCAAGCGTGCGGGGAGTCCCCGCACGCAAAGTTCATTGATTACGCCACAATTTCATCGTATCGTGGGAATACCGTGCGAAAATAATATTCATAGAAGGCATCCAACATCGTGTTGAGATCGGTTGATGTCAAGGTAATATAATCGCCATGAGCATTGGTCAAAGTCCCTTCAAGCAAACGCTCGATCACAATCAGGTTCAACGATCCTGCGACATAGACCGAATCATGCAGGTCACTATAGAACATATTGATGGCATTGGTGACAGAGGTCGGTATCTTCGGCAAAGTGATCGACATCGACTCCAAAAATTCTTCATCAGTTCCATAGACCATCGTCAAAAACCTGTATTCCGCATAAATCTTCATTTGTTCGAGGCTGAGACGATCTTCCGTATTCTCAGTTCCCACCGTGAATTTGGGGATGCCGCTATTTTCATAAGTCATCGTGAATTTTGCCGATACCACGTCAAACGCAGACCCTTTGCTCAGAAGCAACAAGTGCGATCCGAACGACGTATCGATGAACGTTTCATACAAGAAAGACGTTTTGTCGACGTTCGCAGGAAGTTTATAAGCTTGATATCCTGCAATCATCGCATCCACGAAATCTTGATGATACGTATCCTTATCCTTGGCATAACTGAGCGATGCGCTTGAGGAAAGATTTTCCTGGATTAGGAAGAATCCGTAGTTTTTGAACTGGCCCCAACGCGGATCATTCCGTTTTGCGCGGGTATATACTTGAATCAGTTTCGCATATGTGTTTTCCGTGCTCTCGTTCATGTAAGCGAGAATTTCGGTCTGGAATGCTTCAAGCAATAAATCGTATTCTTCCCGATCTGCAAGATTCTCAAGGAAGCGATCATAGTCATCGGGAGAACCGTCTTCATTCCGGTCCATCGCAATCAACAGATGGGTGACATTCAAACTGAAGTAATTGTCATAATACTCCTCTGCGAGCACATCAAGGTAATCCTCGAGCAAATGCCATTGATCCCTTTTCAGCAAGTCAAAGATGGCAAAGGGCTGAAGCACTGTTTTGACGAAGTGTAGATCGAGCATATCTGCTTCCGATGTCGCACCGTAGGCGAGGTAGATGTATTCTTCGAAGGTGTAGTAATAGCTGTAGTAGCTTTCCTCGAACTGCTTTTTCATATTCGCCAGGGCAGTCCGATGCAATTTCATCTTATCAGAGTTGTTTTTGCTAAAGTCGAGCTCACATGTTTCGCCGGATTCACAATACACATCCGCGAAATGATTCGCGATCAACTGCGGCATTTGCGCAGCATAGATGAGATAAAGCGCAGGATTCCGATCGATCGCATACATGAACAGCTGATCGGCAGTGATCGTGACATCATCATATTTTGCAACATACGTCGCGTGCCCTTCTTCATCCAACTCATAAGCAGTATCGAGTTGCTGGTAGTCGATTCCGAGATAATAATCATAGATGACGAAATCATGGCTCTTGCGCATTTCCGCAAGTCTTGTGGTAGTGAATCCGGATGTGTTGAAATTCTTGAGAATCAACTCATCTTCGATGGTGTCATACACATCGTCGCCAATCAGCGCTCTGAGTTCCGCTTCGGTTCCTGTGAACGTCCCAACGGTTTCCTTATCCGCTTTTTTCAGGTTGAGGATCATGTAATACGCCGTATCACGGTTTGTGAAATATTTGACGGGAATGTATGTGTAATATGCTTTCTCTTGATTGCCATCCAAATAGGCTTCTCGGGTTCCAAGGGTGCTATACATGAAAGAATTGAGCGTGGCATTGATGGTCAAAGACTCCTGATAGGATACACGAAGGTCGGGAAGCTCGAGTAAATCCGCAACGGTCGCTTCAGCCGAAATCAGATCGCGGTAGGATCCATAGACGATATTGTACATCTGGATGTAACTCTCGAGGATCTCATCGGCATCCAAGGCTACCGTATTCGTTTCATTGAAACCGTTGCTGGGGACATCGCC
>JBAZGL010000073.1:3057-6060 GCA_041652855.1 Candidatus Izemoplasmatales bacterium | reverse complement strand
CCATTGGAAAAAACGAGGATTTCAGCGGCTTTGCGGATATCGTCGAGTTAAAAGCAAGACTTTATGATGGAACTTCATGCACGGATGGAGATATCTATCCTGATAAAATGGAAAAGGTCGAGAAACTTCGCGTCGTTTTGGTCGAAACCGTCGCGGGTTCCGATGAAGCGTTGCTCGAGAAGTATTTCGGCGGCGAAGAATTGACGATGGACGAAGTCAAACGCGGACTTCACACGTCTGTCAGCGCCACGGAAGTCGTCCCCATCATGGTGGGCTCGGCCGTGAAAAACATCGGACCATTGACATTGTTACACATGATTTACGAGTATTTTCCAGCGATGAGCGAACTTCCTGCATCATCTTGCCACAAATTCAATTCGGATGAAGAAGTCACACGAAGCTACAAAGACCACGAGCCGTTTTCAGCTTATGTGTTCAAGACATTGATTGACCCGTTTGTCGGAACGATCAATCTCTTGCAAGTCAAATCGGGTACGTTGAAGAAGGATCAAGAGGTCTTTGTATCCAACATGAACGATACCAAGAAAGTCGGACAAGTGTTCCTTTTATTGGGAAAAACGCAAGTTGCAGTAGAAACCGTTCATGCGGGCGACATTTGTGCGATTGCGAAAACCGAAGGAGTCGTCACTGGGACCACACTTTCTGATAAGAAAGCACCGGTGGCATTTCCGAAAACCGTGACGCCGAGTCCGACGATGTATGTCGCCATCCGTCCGAAAAACAAAGCGGATGAAGATAAACTTTCCAACGCGATGAGCAAATTGCAACTCGAAGATAATACCTTCGAGATTGTGAGAAATAAAGAAACCAGCCAGATGTTGATCGGCGGACAAGGCATGATTCATCTTGGATATATCATCGATAAGATGAGAAACATGTTCAAGGTAGATGTCGACTCCGAGGAACAACAAGTCGTCTACCGCGAAACAATCAAACAGACCGCGACCGCTGAAGGCAGATACATCAAGCAATCCGGAGGATCAGGCTACTACGGCGTGGTCGTCATGCGTTTTGAACCGCTTCCAGACAAGGATTACGAGTTCACTGAAGAAGTATTTGGCGGCGCGGTTCCCCGAAATTATTTTCCCGCCGTCGACAAGGGTTTACAAGAGACACTAGAGCACGGTCCTTTGGCGGGTTTCCCAGTCATCGGTGTGAAAGGCATCTTGACCGATGGCAAGTATCATGCCGTCGATTCCAACGAATTGGCATTCAAAATGGCTGCGTCGATTGCATTCAAAGAAGCATGCAAAAACGCGAAGTCAACGATTCTTGAACCGATTCACAAAATCGTCGTGACCGTCAAGGACGAGTACATGGGCGATGTGCTCGGCGACGTCAACAAGCGCCGTGGTCGCGTGCTCGGTATGGAACCCGCGGAAAACGGCTACCAAAAAATCGTGGCGGAAGTACCTGAAGCAGAAATCACGAAATATACCATTGACTTAAAGGCGATGACACAAGGATCTGGAACGTTCACGCGTCAATTTTTACGATATGAAGAAGTCCCAGGAAATCTGATTCCCAAAATCATCGAAGAACACAAGAAGAACAATTAATGCGCGGTCGCTCTTGCGACCGTTTTTTTTAGTTTAATCTTCTTGACAGCGGGCATCTTCTTTGATAAAGTATTATGTGTGATAGAGTAGTTGACTCTATCCAATTTATTCTGTTAAGGAGTTTTTATGGAAAAAGTTGGTTTATTGATTGATAGCACTACCTTGACGCGACCGGAAATCGCACAATATGAGTTTGTGAAATCAGTCCCACTCATTGTGACGATTGACGGTGCGCAATATATGGAATCTGAGTTGACCACCGAAACGATGTATCATCACCTGCATCATGCGCGCAAGATGACTACGAGTCAGCCCTCCCCCGGAGCATTTCTCGAGATGTATGAGACATTTCATAAGGAAGCTTATACGCACGTACTCGTTGTGACTTTGTCAGAAAAAATCAGCGGAACATACCAGTCCGCTCTGATTGCTAAATCAATGTTTGAAGGTGCGATGGAAATCAGTGTGCACGCACCGGAAGTCGCTTCTTTCGGAGTTGCGAATGGGATTGTGCCATTGATTGAAATGATTCAATCCAAAGCTCAGTTCTCCAAAATCGTAGATCGGTACTATCGTCTGTTTGAGGACGCCAAAGTGATGTTCACGCTGGCAAACCTTATGCATTTGTTTCGCGGCGGCAGACTCAGCAGGATCCAAGCTTTATTGGGCACGGTCTTGCGCATCAAGCCCATCATCGAGATGATTGAGGGAAAACTCCAATTGACAAAGAAAGAACGGACCAATATCGCCTGTTTTGATTACTTTCTATCAGTCATTGATGCCTATCAAGAAAAGTACGAAACGGTTTATCTTGACATCATTCAATTACAACGAGTGGAGTGGGCGGAGAAGATCAAGAATGTAGTTTCCGAACATTATCCAAAAATTCACATTCACATGACAGATTATGTGAGCCCGGTATTTTTTGTGCATTTGGGAGACCAGGGATTTGGAATTGCCCTGGCAGGAGAATAGCAAATAAACAATGCGCCGTATTTTCGAGAATACGGCGCATTTTATCCCTCTCTCTCCCAAGAAATAATGCTTGACTTTTACTGGTCGATTTAGTACACTATAAATTGCGAAAACTGTAATGGCGGTTGTGGCGAAGGGGTTAACGCATCGGATTGTGGCTCCGACATACGTGGGTTCGATTCCCATCAATCGCCCCATTATATCATTCGCGCGTGAATGGGCTATGGCCAAGTGGTTAAGGCATCGGACTTTGACTCCGAGACCGGTAGTTCAAATCTACCTAGCCCAGCCATTCTCGTGACCCGCTAGCTCAGCCGGTAGAGCATTTGACTTTTAATCAAAGGGTCAGGCGTTCGAATCGCCTGCGGGTCACCATTTTTTTTGCGGGTGTGGCGAAATTGGCAGACGCGCTAGACTTAGGATCTAGTTCCCACGGAGTGCAGGTTCA
>JBAZGL010000073.1:0-3047 GCA_041652855.1 Candidatus Izemoplasmatales bacterium | reverse complement strand
ATAGTTAATAATCATATAAAATATTTGTTGACTATTTGCATAGGGTGCTAAAAATCATACAGGGGTGCTAAATGGTATCCCTGTAAGTTCTTTACCACATAGATAATTGAAATGACTCCGAAAAGTTGGAGAGAGGGTATAATCATGATACCCGATCTTAAACTAAGGAGTCGTTTTTTGATTTTAGGATGAGTTTATTCTAAATAATAATATATATCTAGGGTAAAATCCATATTAAAATAGGTGTTAAAAAGGATATATGTAGAACTACTCGATTTGCAGTACATCTATATGATTTGATAACTTTTGATTCTTCGTAATTATGACCCACCTATAGTTTCCATTATAATGCAAGAAAATATTTACAAAATGTAAGAAATATATTACAATATCCTTAGAGGTGATTAAATGAGTTATCGAACTAAAATGAATATTATAATTCTTCTTTTCCAGCTTGGTTTCTTAATTCTGTACAGTGTAATCTTTTATAATGATGTCGATGATTTTTTGACATTTGGAAATGATTATAGATTAAATCTAGTAGTTATATTTGGTATCTCTCAAGTTATATATCTTGCTTTGTTAATGATAATGAACAAGTATGATAAGTTGGATGAACGAAACAAGAGAATGGAAGCAACAAGTACTGGAACAACAGTTGTTATGATGATGTTTATATCATTTTTTTCATTGCAGCGTTTATATGTCTTAAATATTGATGAAGGACAAATACCAATATACTGGTTATGGTATCTAGCATTTGCCTGTGTCAGTTTAACAATCATAATATTTACGCTTTCTAATTTACTAATACCGTTATTAGGAACAAAGTATGAAAGTTAAACATGTAACCAACTCTATAAAAGAACTTCGCTTCAAGAATAATGATATGAGTCAACAGGTGTTAGCTGATCTTGTGGGTTGTTCACGACAAACGATTCATGTTTTGGAAAAGAATAAATATTCTCCCTCATTCGTACTTGTAAAAAAGATATCCAAAGCATTGAATGTAACAGTAGATGAAGTCATACAGGTTGAACTAGAATAGAAAATGATCTCATGAGCAAGACTTCATTACCTATTCGATCTTTTATAAGAATATTTTTTAGAAATGCGCGATTGCACTAAATTTGGTCACTCAGTCCACTTGAATTTAGGCGGCTATAATCTAGCCGTTTTTTCTTTTTACATAAAAACAACTTATTTAAGGATGCAAAATACATTTTTTAGTTAAGGACAGTCTTCTTTTGGGAAGCATGTCAATCAATGTTCATTTTGATCCTTGTACAATTTCATGTTTGTTATAAGAAGATACTTTAACTTTAGCGAAGTAGTAATCATTAACACACTTAACAGGACCAGTTCCAGTTACAGTAACATCCTCTCTAATTTTGCTTTTCATTTCTTCCTTCATCGCATTAATAATACCATCAATCTCGTAAAGTTATCGATGCAAACAAGGTATAGAAATCATCGAGTATGAATGTTTTTTTGGTTATTTGATTGCATCAAGTTTAGGTGAGAAGGGTATAAAGATATAATGTTTAGTTGATAAAATTTTTACTATTTATATTAAAAATGTTAGAATAGTTAAATGAAGTGACATCATCTTTAGTTCCACCTTTAAGTAGACATATTTCGCTAGCTAAGTGGTGTTCAAATAAGTCATTAGAGTGTACGATTTAAATGAGGTGAAGAAATGAAATTACATGAAACAGGGGAATTATTAAAAGCACTTAGAAAAACTAAAGGTTTGACACAAGAAGAACTTGGTGATTTTCTTAATGTCTCTCACAAAACAGTCTCAAAATGGGAAAATGGGTTAGGACTTCCAGAAATATCAACCCTTTTATTATTAGCAGATTTTTATAAGATTAGTGTAGATGATTTATTGAGAGGTTCTAAAAAAAAGGATCAGCAAAGTGGTTTTGATAATGAGCACTATAGTTACATGATGCAAAAAAGTAAGCACAAGTATGCTAACCATCTCATTATATCTTTTGGCTTTTTAATCTTAGGATGGTTAGCGTTTCATCTGACTAGAAATTTAGCACTTCAAAGAAGCATTGTCTTATTGATAATGTTTAGTTTCATTGTTTTTGCAGTTATCATTCAAAGTTTAAGCGTTAATCGAGTAATATATCAATACAAAGCGTTTAAAAAAGTTGCTCAAGAGTACCTTCAAATCCATGATGTATATCATTACAGTTTAGTTTTTATCTATTTTTGCCTATGGTTAACCATGTATGCACTTCTTACAACCGCTCCGTGGATTCACACTGATTTTAATACTGGATTTTACTCTTCCTTGATGCCTTCCTTTGGTATTGCGGGTTCACTGGTTTTACTTCTTCATAGCCTTTTATCTGTTTTTATCCCTTTATTAAGGCGAAATAAACCTTCGTTCCAAGTTTTATTCATCAAGGTGATCCTATTTTTAACCATCAGTATACCATTTGTTACTTTGAACTATGTGAAAGCAAACTATTTGAATCCTTTAGTAAATAGTATAGGTCATTATGATTGGTTATACATAAACAATGATACTCATTTGCGTTATGAACTTTATGGTTTTATGGTAAGCAGAAGTCTAATTTTGTTCGTATTTATTGTTCTTGTTTTTGTGGTTATTCAAAATTATAAAAAGAAAAAGCTATTACATTGAGACGAGCAATCATATGGTGGATAAAAAGTTTTTAATTGTAATAAAATAGGTTACGAAACACACTTGACTTTAGACGGCTATTAATTAGCCGTTTTTTTCTTTTTAGACGCGCAGCATTAGTCATTCAATATTAAGAGATGTATGAAATTTTGATACATTAAATATATTGTTCAAAATGAAACGATAAACATTCTTAATGTTGCAAAATGAAACGATTAAATACTTGATGAAGCTTTCTATGGTTAATTCACTTTTGGTTAGGTAAATATATTTTTATGAGTACAAATAAAAACGACAAATAGTACAACTTTATATGAGACGAAACACACATTATAAACTTGACAGAACATACATTATAAAATTGACAAAACATACATTTAAA
>JBAZGL010000072.1:0-6146 GCA_041652855.1 Candidatus Izemoplasmatales bacterium | reverse complement strand
AGTAGATGGTCGCGTAATCATTTTGATAGATGCTTTCCAGTTCACGCTCGAGACGGGTCTTCACGAGCTGTGGCAAAGGATTGCCATAGAGTTTTTCCGAACGTTCTCTCACCATGGAGTCGACTCGTGACCGAATCGAAGGAACGCCTTGTTCAGCCAAAAACTCATCCGTTGGTGCGAACAAATCCTTGGGGAAGATCTCGATATCATCCACCGAATCACAGATGAGATTCGGATTGGTCACAACGATCTCATAGGCCGCTTCATCACCCAAAAACTGGAACTCTTGAAGCATTTCCTCGGTGGTCATGTAATGTTGCGACGGTTTCTCCCGTTCACGATACAACTGGTGTAATCCACCCCCCACCATGGGTGTGTGGATCATGATTTCCCGAAACTTGACATCTTCGGGATCCAAATGATGCACATCTCCCGTGGCACAAATGGGGATATGCAACTCCTTGCCCACGTCAATGATGCGATGGATCACATCTTGGATCACCGTTTGCCATTCGGGCATCTGGTCTTTCAGATAGGCGAATGTCGAGGGCGGCTGCACCTCGAGATAATCATACATCCGGGCGACTTCAAGCAATTCTTCACGCGTTTTATTCATCGCCGTTTCAAACAGTCGGGAATTACGACAACCTGAGGCGACCAATATTCCCTTGCGGTACCGCTTCAAAAGGCTCTTCGTCATCTTGGCATCGCGATCAAAGTAAGTCGTCAGCGCTTCCGAAAGGACCTTATAGAGATTCTTGAGTCCCTCTTGTTTCTGGACAATTAGATTGATATGCAAAGGATAGGGGTATTTGTGCACGTCATCATGGTTGATAACGCGGTTTAGGTCCTGAAAGCGAAGCGTGCCTTCCTTTTTCAATTTCTTCAGCATATGGAGGAAGATTTCCGTCGTTGCCTTGGCATCATGGATCGCACGGTGATGTTCCGAAAGTGGCACCTTCAAGAACCGGCACAAAGCGTCCAAACCATATCTTCCCTTGTCGGGATACAGCGCTTTTGCCAAAACCAATGTATCGATCGAGGGTTGTTTATTCGCTGCAATGCCGCATTCATCATAATTTCGGTATATGAATCCCAAATCAAAATCCGCATTATGCGCGACCAAAATCGCATCCTTGCTGAAGGCATGGAAGTCCTTCATTATTTGGGGCAACAACGGGGCATCTTTGACCATCTGGTTGGTAATGCCGGTCAGTTGTGTAGTAAATGAAGATATCGTTTTTTGCGGATTGATGAGCGAGGAAAATTCCTCGATGATCGCGCCGTTCTTGATTTTGACACCGGCGATTTCGATCAAGGTATCATAGAGCACGGAGAGTCCGGTCGTCTCGATGTCGAACACGACATAGGTCGCTTCACTCAGCATCTCGCTGCTCGTTCCGCGAGTGATGGTCACCGCTTCGTCGTCGACGTAGACGAGTTCACAGCCATAGATCGGTTTGATGCCATGTGCTTTCGCGCTTTGAGCGAACTCGGGGAACGCCTGAACAGAACCATGGTCGGTCACCGCAATCGCCGTTTGGCCCCAATGTTTGGCGCGTTGCACATACTCATCCATCGTGTTCACGCCATCTAGCGAAGACATCTTTGTATGCACATGCAACTCGACGCGCTTGGAGGAATGATGGTCCATGCGCTCCGTCTTGGGAATGACATGGTTGGATTTGGCCATGCTGATCGCGTTGAGAACCACTTCACCATAGAAACTGTTGTAATTGGCATAGCCGCTGGCCGATAGCCCCAGTCCCGCTTCAAGTTTCTGACAAAAATCACGCTCGGCTTGGCTCGACAACCGCTTCTTCACCAACAACGAATCCGTTCCATCTGTCAAGATGATGTTGGCATCGGCTCCTGCCCGCTGTTCCCGTAATTCCACGGACACGATTGTGCCCTTCACGGAAAAGTTGGCTTTGCTTCCGTTTTTCGCCTTATATTCTTCCAGACCGATTTCGTCGACAGGCAACTGGCTGATCGGCGTAAAATAGGTATCGACCGGACGATCTTCATAGAGCTCATCAAATTTAATCGCCATCGTCGTCGTCACGTTCTGGTTGGCGTCGACAAAAATTTGTGAAGCCTTTTCGATTTCCGATTCGATGGTGCCGAGTTCTTTGTTCACTTCGATGATGACCGTCACAGGAAAACCATGATGTTCCAACTCGCTTTCGATTTCTTTGCGAAAGAGACTTGCGGTCTGGGCACCGCTCGGCACAAGAATCTTGATGGAACCATTGATGATGTCCGCAGGATAATCCTTGAGCGGCATCAAGCGTTTCTCCGATTCCACCAACGTGTCAATGACATAATCATAATACTCGAGCAGTTCATCATCGCCATATGTCTCAAAAATGGTGTTAAAGATCACGCTTTTGACGCTTTGGACTTTTTCGGGTATCCTATGTAACTTCTGGATGAAATGACGATAACGGATGATTGGAATGGGCCGTTCAAAGAGAAAACGAAACATCCAGGTATTTTGGACCGGATCGACCTCCATCGATTCAATCTGACCGTACTCGATAATGATATCGTCATGAATTTCGAGCAATTGAAGTAATTTTTCCATTTCGGTATTCACATCATCATCTCCCATTCTTCTTGGTCTATTATATCACATCATCTAAAGAAAAATCGCACCTTGATTCAATTGTCGCAGGCATCTTTTATTGGTTTTGACTTGCATCCGAGCATAAATCATCCCAAAAAATCTTCAGAAAATAAAAAAAACAGTCCCCAGGACTGTCTAAAACTCCGCTTTGACCTTTCCTTCCAGTATCTCTTCAAGGGCCTGGCCTACAGGTTTGACACATTTGTTCTCCACGGAAGAAAAATCGTCTTGTTTGATGATTTTTGCCCTTTTTGCGGATATATACGCGAGTTTATATTTGGAATCGACAACCTCCAGCAGTTCGTCGATCGAAGGATAACGTAACCCTTCAGTGTTTCGATTTCCCATCGTTTGATTCCTCCATTAGTTTGTAATACATATGAATCGAGCGTTCGGTTTTCGCGTGTTCCGCGCGGATGATTGCATAAATCCGATCCGCGGCATTATAGACTTCATCGTTGACGACGATGTAATCGTATTTGTAGGCAAGCGGATATTCACGTTCTGCCTTTTCGATGCGTTTATCGATATCTTTGCTTAATTCCGTACCGCGCTTCAACAGGCGATCGCGCAAGATCTTCTTTGACGGCGGAACGATGAACACGAAGACGGCTTCCGGCATTTTTTCACGGACTTGGAGCGCGCCTTGCACTTCAATTTCCATGATGACTTCCTTGCCTTCCGAAAGTCGGTTCTCGATCGTCTCCCGAGGCGTGCCATAATAGTGGCCGACGAACTCGGCGTACTCAAGAAATTCATGGTTGCGTATTTTTTCTTCGAACGTTTCTCGCGACACGAAATAGTAGTCGACTCCGTCGTGTTCTCCCTCTCTTGGCGGTCGCGTGGTCATGGACACCGAATAACAGAAATTATTGTCCGGCATCTCGAACAACGCCTTGCGAATCGTACCTTTACCGACTCCGGACGGACCGCTGATGACAACCAATAATCCTCGTTCGTTCAGTTTCACGTCGATCCCCCCCAATAAGCAACATTATTGTTTATAATAACACATCACAACGAATTAGTAAAATTATTTTGGATTATTTTGGATGTGATATAATGGATATGGTGATCATATGAGCCTCGACGGACGATTTATCCATTTTCTCGCGCAAGAGCTGCACGAAGCCCTAGAATCGGGCAAGATTCAAAAAATCTACCAGTTGAGCAAAACTGACTTTTTGTTCATGGTGCGAAAGTCCCGACAGAATCTGCAATTATATCTCTCGCTTTCCACCGCGCTCGCGCGTCTCCATCTTTCCCAGATGGCATATGACAAGCCCGAACAGCCCGGCGGTTTTTGCATGCTCCTTCGAAAATACTTTGAGGGTGCGACGCTCTTGGGTATCACGTCTCATCATGGTGATCGCGTCGTCGAAATCCAGACACGACACTACGATGATCTCGGCGAAGAACACCGCGACTGCCTGTTTCTTGAAATCATGGGCCGATATGCGAATCTCGTCGTCACCGATCAAAGCCGACGGATCATCGATGCCTATCATCATGTCAGCCCCTTTGAAAATCAGGACCGTACGATCGAAAAAGGTGCATTGTACGTCACACCCACCACCAAAATCGATCCCGAAGATGATTGTGCGGTGTCACGATTTTTCCAAGACAATCCCGAGCCGAATCCCAAGCAGATCATCGATGCCTTCAACGGTATCTCCCCCTTGCTGGCGAATTATCTGGTTGCGCAAGCAAGAACGATGAATGCCCCCGTCAAAGACAGTTTCTCCCTTTGGCTCACGCACACGCCCTACCCCACGATGGCATGGGTCAACGAAAAACAACGTTTCTACTACTTCGATCTCTTCGATACCCTCGAGAAGAAAACATTCCCTTCCTTGTCAGAACTGCTTGAAGCTTACTATTATGAGTCCGGACGTACTGAACGCATCCGTCAGATCGCGAAAAACCTTCTCCAGTTTGTCAAACGTGAACTCGATAAAAACCTGACGAAGCACGAGCGCCTCCTCGATGATCTCGCGCAAGCCGAAAAGGGCTTCATGCACCGCATCAAAGGCGACGTCCTCCTGCAACACCTCCACAACATCACCCTGGGGAGTACGACCTTTTCCGGATTCTCCTACGAATTGGACGCACCGATCGATATCGCACTCGATCCCTTGCTTACCCCCATCAAAAACGCCAATCTATACTACAAAAAGTATCAGAAATCAAAGAACTCCGTACCTCATATCCGGGAACAACTTACTTTGACGCAAGCACAGATTGAATATTATCAACTGATTGATCTGCAACTTGAAACCGCCACGCAGCGCGATATCGAAGAAATCGCCGCTGAGCTCGAACCCCAAGGATACAGCCGGAAGCGACGCTTCCTTTCCACTCGCAAGGTTCCGAATCTCAATATCTATCTACCGCTGCCCGATGTGGAGATTCTCCTGGGAAAAAACAATACCCAGAACACCTACATCACGCATACCATCGCCAAACCCGACGATTGGTGGTTTCACGCCAAAGACATCCACGGATCCCACGTATTGGTCAGAAGCGAACAACCTTTGACGGAGTCCGTGATCAGGCATGCGGCCAATCTCGCAGCCTACTTTTCCCAAGGGCGCTACTCCTCATCCGTTCCCGTGGATTACACCCAAAAACGGCACGTGAGAAAGATACCTGGTAAGAGCGGCAGTTTTGTCAGCTATACCCATCACAAAACGATTTATATCGATCCGAATATCGATCTCATTGATTCCTTGAAATTAAGAAAATAAAAGCAGATCGCTCTGCTTTTATCTTTTATTTGTTTTTGATCTCTTCTTGGATCATTTTAACGAAATCATCGGTCTTCACTTGATATTGTTCTTTCTCGCCATAGCGCCTGTAGGTCAACACATCGTTTTCGACCTCTTGATCCCCGATCACAAGTTGATAGGGGATTTTTTTCGTCTGTGCTTCGCGGATCTTATAGCCCAGTTTTTCTTCACGGAAATCATGCTCGACGCGGATGTTTTCGGAGGTGAGGATCGCCTGTATCTTCTGCGCATAAGCGCTATGCAACTCGAGATTGACGGGAATGACTTTCACCTGGACAGGGGCCAACCACGTGGGAAATGCCCCGGCGAAATGTTCGATCAATATTCCGATGAACCGTTCGATCGAGCCAAAGAGTGCACGGTGCAACATAACCGGTCGTTGCTTTTCTCCATTGTGATCGATATACGTCAAATCAAAGCGCTCCGGTAAATTCATGTCCAATTGAATCGTACCGCACTGCCAGATCCGTTTGACTGAATCGCGAAGTTTGAAATCGAGTTTCGGACCGTAGAACGCACCGTCTCCGGGATTGACCTTGTAGGGCTGGTGGATGGACTCAAGCGC
Source organism: Candidatus Izemoplasmatales bacterium (assembly GCA_041652855.1). GTDB lineage: Bacteria > Bacillota_I > Bacilli_A > Izemoplasmatales > Hujiaoplasmataceae > JAAYZB01. The sequence continues at coordinate 163 of JBAZGL010000072.1, read as the reverse complement.
ATCCGCCAACGCTTTTTCCGCGCGATCCCATGTGGCGATGTCTCCGATGAATTTACTCTCGGGGCGCGTCGACAACTCGATGTGGTACTCGAGATTGAATACCTTGTACACTTCATCGAACAGGCGGACCAACTCGCGGATTTCTTGGACAATCTGTGCTTCT
>JBAZGL010000071.1:0-6319 GCA_041652855.1 Candidatus Izemoplasmatales bacterium | reverse complement strand
CAGAAAAGCATCTGCGCTGCGTTGATACAACTGACAAGACAATCGCCCTGAAGCCACATAAAATTGGAATAGCAGATGACAAGGTGGCAAAGCCATTTGCGAAATGAGGGGCGGATTCCAGGAACTGACAATGAGTCTGCGGCTGTTTGGATTGTGCCTAATCTCATGAATCAACATGCTCAATTGATCGGTCACTGTCTCTTTTCCCTCAAAACCGCGCCATTGTTTGCCATACACGGGACCCAAGTCACCATGACGCTTGGCGAATTCCGGATCTTTGGCAATCTTATCGATAAATGCATCCATCGTTTCGTTTTGGTAGGCGTCCGACTCCTTGTAACGGGCATAGGGCCAATCATTCCATATCCTGACACCGCGATCGACCAAAGGTTTGATGTTGGTCTCCCCTCGCGTCATCCACAATAGTTCTTCAATGACTGACTTCAGATGAATACGTTTCGTCGTGACGAGCGGAAATCCCTGTGAGAGATCAAATCGCATTTGATAGCCAAATTTCGATATTGTCCCGACACCTGTTCGATCTTGCTTCTTTTCTCCGAATTGGAGGATGTTCATGAGAAAGTCGTGATATTGCTTCATCTTGTCATCCCCTTTATAGATGATTATATCTTGATAGAGGTATAAAAAAAGAAGAAGATGCATTTTACGCATCTACTCCTTTTGCGTGTTGATGAATGAGATTCGTTCGACGACAATTTCCGGATAAGACATGATTTTTTTGTCTTCAAGCATGAAATCTCTCTGTTGAAGTCGGGCCTTGACGCCCACAATCGACCCCTTTTTACAGTAGTCGACAGTGGCTTCCGCGATGCCGCTCCATAAGGTGCAATGAAAGAAGTCTGTCTCGTAGTCGTTGGTTTCCCCGCTTTTGAAGGGCCGCTGAACTGCCAGAGATATCGTTGTAACACTTTTGTTGTCATCGAGCTTTCGAAGTTCAGGATCACGCGTCAGCCTTCCGACCAAAATCACTTGGTTTAGCATAATGCCTCCTTTGATGATGAAGATAGCCCATATTAACCCGTAAACTCGTAAATGGCAAAATGCATTATCATGCATCCACGTTCCCTTTTAAGCGTTATTTTCTTCATCTTTTCGAATATCCATAAAAAAAAGACAAGCAAGCTCGTCTTTTTCGTAGCGATTTCAATAAAACAAGGTGAAATTGACTAAATCTTAAAATTTGAACTCGACATCTTGACGCTTCTTGTCCTCGGCTTCAAAATAGGGTTTCTTATCCATGTGGATCGCGTTCGCAACAATCGATTGCGGGAACGTGACGATGATATGGTTGATGTGCGTGACATTAGCGTTGAACAATCTCCGAGCAGCTTGAAGATGCTCTTCGCTGTTCGCGACTGCCGATTGCAGTTCAAGGAATACCGTGTTGGCCTTCAAATCCGGATACTTCTCAACCACCACATTGATGCCTTGAGCCACTTGGTTCATCTGCGAGAAGAACTCTTCTTTTTCTTTGAGTGTTGCCGATTCGGGAATGCCTGAACGCCATTTCACGACTTTTTCGAGCGTCTCGGCTTCGTGTTTCGCATATCCCTTTGCAGTTTCAAGCATTTTCGTCAACATGTCAAAGCGTTTTGTCAAAGCCACATCAATACCCGATTCCGCTTCTTGAACCTTGAGTTCGAGTTGGCGGAGTTTATTCATTGTTCCAATGTACCAAAAGACAACGATGAGAATTAAAGCTCCGATGACGATTGCAATAATTGGCCCTGTGCCAAGCGATAATGTTACCATTTTATTTCCTCCAATTTATGATTAATTTTGTGTTTTCCTCTTAAATATTTTGGTGTTCAATTTCAGCGTGTGGATAAAATCCTGAATCACAAGCAAATCACGTCTGAATTCATCCATCATATGATCATCAATCTTTTGGAACATCTTGATTTCAAAAGTATCCTTGTTGTTGTTGATGGCGATATACAGATGATCCCCTTGAAAAGATAAGCCGATGCGTCCGGGATTTCGCTTTTCCACTTCGAATAGTGCTTCCATGATGTCGGGAGTTAAAATATAGAATGCGGTCAGTTCGTTGGTGGCAAAGGTCCGAAACTTCTTGTTGAAGTCAATAGATTCCAGTTTGACGCGTTGAAACTTGAAGTCGGACAAGGGAGACCCCGCCTCGAGAACTTGTAATCTGCCTTCAAACTCCTTGTTGAAGTTGAAGATGAACACTCTGCCGATAAAATATGGGACATAGTAAACACGCGTTCCGTTTTTTGTGTGTTGCACGTGGCGCTCTTCAAGTTTGACATCACTGGAGACAAAATCGACATCATCCATCTGTCCACGAATCAAATCTTCGGAATGAAAGCGGTCCGCGCGTTTCAGAAATTCGGTTTGATAGACATCTATTGGCATCAAACCTTGTTCAGGAATATACTTGGTTCCCGGTATCGCTTCTTCAAAAAATTGTGATAATACTTCGTGTTTGAAGCGCTTCTTGATTTTCGCGAACTGAGCCCCGGAGACAATACCGGTGATGATTCCGATTGACATAATAATCATCCCGATGACGGTCAGCGGCTCGGATGGGATTTGATTTCCGATCAGCAACAAGATGATACCCAAAGCGATGGCAAGAATTGCGATCACCATCAACTTCTCGCTTGATTTCTTTTCGTGATTAAACGTATTCAGCTTTTCATTCAAAGAGCATCACCTCGCACCTTAGATTCTATTATAGACCATGTAGCGTGAAAATGCACGATTTTTATTTAAACATCATGCAAGCTTTTACTGCTTTTTTCCAGCCTTCATACAGTCTCTGTCGGCAATCCTCTGTTATCGATGGTTTATACATTTTGTCGATTCCCCACATCTTTGCAATCGAATCCATGTCCCAGAATCCAACAGCCATACCCGCGAGATATGCCGCCCCCAAGGCAGTCGTTTCACTCGTTTGCGGTTTGTCGATATAGACATTCAGAATATCGCTTTGAAACTGCATTAGAAAATCGTTTGCCGATGCCCCACCATCAACCCTCAATCGGTTCAAACGCATATGGGATTCGGCCTCCATAACGTGAATCACATCTTTAGTCTGATAGGCAATGGCTTCCAAAGTAGCTCGGATGATGTGCTCGCGTTTAGTACCACGTGTCAATCCGAAAATCGCGCCTTTAGCATCTTTATCCCAATATGGCGTGCCAAGTCCGACAAATGCGGGTACGACATATACTCCGAGGTTCGATTCGCAAGCTTTCGCATAGGCTTCGCTTTCTGAAGAATGGTCCACGATTTTGATACCATCACGCAACCACTGTACTGCGGAGCCTGCGACAAAAATCGACCCTTCCAAAGCATATGTGATCTTTCCATTGATGCCCCATGCGATTGTCGTGAGCAGCCCGTGTTCCGAAATAATGGGGGTTTCTCCGGTATTCATCAACATGAAGCAACCCGTACCATAGGTGTTCTTCGCATCGCCCTTGTGAAAACAGGTCTGACCAAAAAGCGCAGCTTGTTGGTCGCCAGCGATTCCGGAAATCGGAATTTCAGAGCCATAAAAGACATTTTTGGCCGTATAAGCCACGATTTCCGAAGAATGCTTCACTTCTGGAAGCATCGACATCGGGACATCAAATATCTGACATAGTTCTTTGTCCCATGATAAATCATGAATATTAAACAACAAGGTTCGCGAGGCATTAGAATAATCTGTGACATGGCTTTTGCCATCGGTCAAATTCCATACAATCCAACTGTCTACTGTTCCAAAACATAGACGGTTCTTCTTCGCGAGCTCGCGTGCGCCTTTCACATGGTCGAGAATCCATTTGATTTTCGTTCCTGAAAAATAAGGATCGATGAGTAGACCGGTTTTCTCGCGAATCAAAGTCTCATGACCCGCCTCGCGCATCGATTCGCAGATTGCATTGGTTTGTTTGCTCTGCCAAACGATGGCGTGATAGATCGGTTCTCCCGTCTCACGATTCCAAACAATCGTAGTCTCTCTCTGGTTTGTGATACCGATTGCTGCAATCTGAGATGGGGATAATTTTGCCTTCACCAAACACTCGCCGATGCACGCGGAAACGGAATCCCATATTTCCTTTGGATCGTGCAAGACATAGCCGGGTTCCGGAAAGTATTGATTGAACTCGCGTTGGCTCTGACACACCATGCGACCCATTTGATTAAACACGATTGCCCGGGAAGATGTGGTTCCTTGATCGATTGACAGAATATATTTATCCATTTTCGCCACCTCGACAACATTATATCAAACATGAGACAAAAAAAGAATGAAAGTATGATATAATGCATCATAATCCAAGAAGAATAGAGGTGTGATTCGTGTTTCAGAAAATAGTGGTTCATGATGATGCAAATAATCCGATTCATCTTTATGTTTTCGTCCCAGAAGGCAAACCCAAAGCTGTCGTCCACCTTATCCACGGCGCAGCCGAACATCTCTCCAGGTATACCGAATTCGCTACTTTTTTAACTCAACATTCCTTCGTCGTGATCGGATGCGACCTGCTGGGCCACGGACTCAGTTCACCGACGTCCGATTACGTCCATTTTGCCGATCGCAATGGGGATACCCTCGCTTTCCAATCGCTGATCCTTGTTCAAAACTACATTCGTGAACATTATTCCAAACTTAAAGTGTATGTCCTTGGACATAGTATGGGGAGTTATCTCACAGAAAAGCTCTTGATCGACAATCCGGGATTTTATCAAAAGGCCGTTTTATCTGGTTCATCCTATTTTCCCGTTATGTTGACGCGCTTTGGCATCATTCTGGCAAGCATCATCATTTGCTTCAAGGGGCCACGCTTCGTATCTAAACTCCTGCAAAACATGGCGATTGACTCTTTTCCAAAAAAGATGCGCAAAGACAAGATCATTTCCGGAACCGACTCGGAGTGGTTGACCAAGGATCCCCAAATCCAAGAGTACTACCATTCATCCCCCATGTGCGGGCAACCATTTACTGCAAGCGCCAACCGCGATTTGTTCCGCTGGCTCAATTACATTAATCACACGAAAATCCGGCGTAAAGCAGTGCGCGACCTTCCGATCTTACTCGCATCCGGAGAAGTAGATGCTGCCAGCAATTACGCACAAGGCGTCCGAAAACTCTATCATACGTATCAAAAACTCGGATTCTCGAATGTGCAATTAAAACTATATCCCAATGATCGTCATGAGATATTGAATGAAGTGGACCGGGAAACAGTCTATCAAGATATGTTGAAATTTTTTGATCAATAACCAATAAAGCACCTTCCTCAGACGTATATTGGGTGAAAAGGAGGCTTTAATATGAAAAAAATCATTATGTCTTTTTCCACGCTTATATTAGCATTTTCGGTATTTATGCTCATTGGATGTGACCAGTCAGAATCTCTTAGCTATGCTTCGATTGAAATCAATCCTGCCGTCGACATGGTTTTGGATCGTGGCAACCGGGTTCAAACCGTTACGGCGATGAACCAGGATGGCGAAATGTTGTTGCTCGGATTGCATCTCGAAAACAAAAAAGTAGAGACAGCGATTGACGAGCTCATCGATGAAGCGATCAACCTTGGATTCATCGATGTGAACGAAGAGACGACCGTCACGGTTCATGGCAGTTCGAATGCCATTCGTGACCGCATTCAAAATCGCATCAACTCGGCATTTCTTGAACGCGGTATCATGGGAAAAGCACAAGGAAAACCTGACACCGACCTGATCGAGGAAGCTGAAGCTCTTGGGGTTGAGGTTGGATTTCTCCGACTCGTCTATCGTGCCCTTGAGGCAGATGACACGTTGTCCTTTGAAGACGCTTTGCTGATGACTCAAGAAGCGTTGATTGCCATCATCAGAGACAACGCACCAAATCTCAATATGGTCATGAACGCGATGAAGACCGAATTCTTCGAAGACCGTCAAGCCCTATTCGACGTCTACATTCCGCAGATTCAAGCCCTTGAAGCACAAATTGCTTTACTAGAGGAAGCTGAAGAAGATTCCACGGATTTGCGCGCAGAACTCGATGCTTTGAAACAAGAGTTCCTCGAAGCGTTGGCACAGTTGAGATCCGCTTACCAAGCGGACAAAGAGGCACAAAGAGCGATGTTCTTTCTCCAAAGGCAAGAACGAGTTAATACGCACCAAAATGAAGTCGCCGCCTTCCGTAATGCAATGCGCACAAGACGCATGCAAATGAAGTCTGCGATTGAGGCATTTCAAAGAGGAACACGTACGACTCTCCAATCTGGAAATCAGGGATCATAATCTCGATTTGAACGAGAAACCGCCTTCGCAAAGGCGGTTTCAGACTGTTGAC
>JBAZGL010000070.1:0-6356 GCA_041652855.1 Candidatus Izemoplasmatales bacterium | reverse complement strand
CCGCGAATTCGAACAGATAATCGAGGCGAATCGCCATGTTTTGACGGCTATCAAAATTGATATATGAATCCCGATGCAAGGCGAACGTATTTTGCGATAGCCAGATACGGACATAATTACCACCAAGATCTGTCAATTGTTTGAACCAATTGTAGTAATCATGGGTACCCAATGATGAGTTATACCAAGCGAAATTCGCACCATTCGGAAAGAAAGATGTGCCGTCTTCGTGAACGAATGTCCGATTATTGACAGGATCGACCATCAAAACACCGGGACGGAGCAAACCTTCTGTCACCGTGAATTCTCCCGTTCCCGTCTGGACAGATTCGCCATCGATCTTCAGTGTATAATCGAACTGCCATAATCCAATTTCATCCGGACGAATCCGAACCATGAAATGACTGATACCTCCATCCAACCACTGCAAATACTCTTGCCCCGAAGTGATGTATCCTTGATCGTCGTATTGTGCGCTGATGACACTCAGTTGGCTGTATTGACGAAACCAAAATCCATTTTGCTTGAGCGGTGTTCCTGTAGGCGATGTAAACATCACTTCAAGGATGATCTCGTTGTAATCATACGGGTTGTGAAGCGTCGCGATTATTTCTTCTCCACTTGGTTCGTAAAAGGCGATTTCCAGCAATTTACCCGTTTCGATCGTCTCATTGAGAATCACAACTTGATCAATCAATGACGTGGTCAATGGAGTGGTCGAAATGTGCGTTTGGGTTGGGATCAATGTGGTCACCTCTGTCGTTGGCTCAATCGTTATCGGAGTTGTGGTCGGTCCAAGGGTTGAAGGTTGCATAGTTGTTGGTCCAAGAGTTGATGGCTCTTGAGTTGTCGGAACTTCTGTCGAAGGAGTTTGGGTCGTTGGCGGCAATGTCGTCGGTTCAATAGAAGTCGTCGATTCACACCCTATGAGGAAGCATGCCGCGAAAGCACATAGGACCACGAAGGCTCGAAGCCATAGTTTTCTCATCCTTTACCGTTTCCTTGATCTCTCCCCACGGACTCGTGGTGATCGATGATGTATCGCACCACTTCATCCACCGTCGTGAACGCCAGTGCGACCGTCGAGTCGGCTGCACCGTAGTAGATCGCAATCTTTCCGCTTGCGTTATCATGCAATGTCGCGCATGGAAAGATGACATTCGGTACAAAACCCGTTTCTTCATACGGCATTTCCGGCGTCAACAAGTAATTTTTCGATCGATACTTCACCATTTCCGGATGATCGATATCGAGGATCGCCCCACCCATGCTATAGACATAACCATTACACGTATTACATACCCCGTGGTAGAACACTAGCCATCCGACACTGGTCTCGATCGGCGCGGGACCGCCACCGATTTTCAAACCTTGCCACCATCCAGAACCGCCACGTTCCATCACGTGACGATGTTTGCCCCAAAACACGAGATCTGGGCTTTGCGACAAAAAGATGTCGCCGAATGGCGTATGGCCGTTATCGGAGGCACGGCTTAAAATCGTATAATGATCATTGATTTTTCTCGGAAACAATACCCCATTGCGATTAAAGGGTATGAAGGGGTTTTCCAAACGGATGAAGGTTTGGAAATCCCGAGTCTTCGCCAGTCCGATTGAAGGTCCAAAAAACTCCGTGCACCAGACGACATAATACCAGTCCTCTATCTTGATGACCCTGGGATCGTAGGCATAATACGGATTCCACGGTTTTCCGGCTTCATCTACGAAATCGATCGGACGATCCTCAAAGGTCCAATCGATGCCGTTGGCACTTCTACCTACCCGAAGATGCGGCAATGTACTGACGGTCTCCGCACGAAAAACGCCGATAAATCCACCTTTTTCATCATCGACGACGGCGGAGTTGAATATCCGGGCAATACCTTCAACGGGGTTTCTCCCGACGATTGGGTTGCGAGAATAACGCCAAACGGGTGAACGATCCCCTTCGGGTCGATCACTCCATGGCAAGTTTGATGTGGATGTGCCAAACATTTTGATTGTACTCATCATTTCCTCCGATCTTTCATGAATTCCTGATTCTTCCGAATCAGTTCCAGTCTTTGGTTGACGCTATCTGTTGAACGATATACTTCCTGAGGTGTGTTGATACAATAATCGATCAACCGATCCACAGTAGAGGTCGCGACATGCATCCGCGTATCCGAGGATGCATAGTAGAGAAACACCTCGCGCTTCTCATTGACCGTGACGCCATTCGCGAACAACACATTGCTCACATCGCCGATCCGCTCACGCCCTCTGGGAGCGAGCACATAGCCACCTGGCATATAGGTCAACCGAGTGGGATCCGACAGGTCTGTCATGAAAAGGTAAAGCACATATCTTAAACCGTTTGCGGTATTTCTGACACCATGGGCGATGTGCAACCACCCCTCGGATGTTTTGATGGGTGCGGGTCCTAGACCGTTCTTCATCTCATAAACCGTATGGTAGCGTTTTGCTTGCAACAACCGCTCTTCGGAAATAATTGGGTGTTCCATCTTCTCCACAAAGCCATAGGCGATGCCCCCACCCTTTCCCGATTCGATGAACCCGTCTTGGGGTCTGGTATACAAGAGGTATTTCCCCTGAACGAACTCGGGATGCAAAACCACGTTGCGTTGCTGTGGGGAAGGCGTGATCAGATTAGGCAGACGTTCATAATGCAAGAGATCTTTGGTCCGAAGAATCCCGATTGAGGCGACTGCGCTTGAAGTATCATCGCTCGACGCATCCGGATCACGCTTTTCTGAACAGAACATCCCGTAAATATAGCCATCCTCATGGTGGATAAGACGCATGTCATAGACATTGGTCTCTTCTAAGTCGATATCATCGAACTTGAGCGGTTCATGCACAAAACGAAATTGATCGATCCCTGTGTGACTTTGGGCAAGGGCGAAAAAACTCTTGCGATCCACTCCTTCGACACGGGCCAGGAGATAATGACTGCCTTCATGATAGATCGCCCCCGCGTTGAAAACCGCATTGACGCCCAGTCGTTCAAGGAAAAACGGGTTGCTTTCACGGGCGAGGTCGTATCGCCATTCAAGGGGCACATGCTCGCGCGTGAGAATCGGATGCACATAGCGATCGAACGCACCGCCGCCAAAGGATTTTGTGTCGCGCTTGTTTTTGATTTCTAGCAGACGTTCTTGTTTTTGAAGCAAACGCTTGTAAGCGGGATGAATCACTCGCCATCACATCCTTTGTATCACTTTTAGGAGACTACGCACATTATGATAAGGCGTCTTCCACAATTCTCCCATCATCCGCTCCTGGTTGATCTCCCCATTTTTCGCGCGAGACCAATACCATTCGCCTCCGGGTGTGGGATCAACGAGGTCGGTTTCTATCGATTGATAGAGTGTGCGGATCATCTCGAGATCGTGCGGGTCATGTGTTTTCGCATATTTTTTGCTTAATGCAATCATGAGTTCCGATGATACCCACCACACATGGTGCTCCTCCGGATCCGCTTCATCGACCATAAGATATCTTCCATTCCATCCGGCCCTGAAAGCTGTCGTCATGATGTGTTCGCTCATATGAAGATGATCATCGATTTTGAGCGCTTCATTGGCTTCCTCGATCAACCAAGACACTTCAACTTCATGGCCATAACACCGCTTTTTCAATACCGGATAATAGTGTTCATCCATATACATGAAGATCTGACCGGTGTCTTTGTCATAGAGTCTATCCGTGAAAATCGTCAAAATCCGTTCCAGTGCGCGCTTGACTCTTTGCGACGGTTCCGCCAAATAGAGATTGAGATGCGATTCAAGCAAATGGATCAAGGTATTGCCCGTAAAGACCGCGTTCGCGCACCCGTCCGTGAGCAATTGATTTTTGAGCGGACTGCCGAAGGCGTCAAATTCTTCGATATACCCCATCCTGATGGAATCAAAGGCTTGTTGTTCGATCCATTCAAAACATCCCATAGCTCTTCCCAACACGCGGGGGTCTTTTGTCAAAAGATAATACTCGCTCAAGGCATAAAGCATAAAACTCTGTCCGTATGTCACGATCCGTTTGTCGATGGGTCTGCCCCGATAGTCCATCAGCCAAAAATAATTGTGTTCTTCATGGTTTCTGAAAGTCGAAGTCAAGTAGTCATATTGATGATGGGCGATATCGAGGTATGTATCATTATGGTAATGACGCGCCAATGATGAGAACGCCCACAGAAGCCGCGCTTGCTGCACCAATCCCTTGGGAGCCAGTGGATCGATGTGATGATGATTGTCGATCAATCCATAAAATCCGCCCCACTCAGGGTCTATGAGGTTGATCCAGAAGGGGATGATTTTATCACAGAGCTGCCGCTCCAACTGCTCTTTCATGAGCCCCAACCCACGGGTTCAATCACAAAAGCCACATCGTTGCGAAAATCTGGCACTACAACTTCATAATACCCGCCTGCCGAATGGTCATCCAAAAAGGAGTCGATCACCGCTCCCGTGACGGTATCATAAAAAGTAATCAAATATATTGCCCCCCCTAAATCATCAAACTGGATCCGCGCGTTTGTCTTCAATGATGTCACCGGATAATCCAGGGTGAACGCTCCATCATATAGATATCCATATACGCGGTTATCCACTTGATATCCCAAAATCTTCAAAGTCGCTCCGGGCACGCTAATATAAGCCGTTGACGCCAAACTCTGGTACACGTCGCCCTTCAATGCCATTTTATTCGCAAAGATAGCCGCACCACGATATACACCATAAGCATCCCCTTGATGAATCCAAGAATCCCACCACCAATTCATGCCTCCGCCTGCGCCGCCCCCCATCATTCCGCCCCAAATGGCTTGATGCAACGTAATATGATTGGGGTCTTCTTGCATTTGTTGGGCGCCGCCTGAGCCTTGATAACCGATCTCACTGTAGAAAATAGGCTTGTTGAAGACGGAAAATCCGATATTCTGGTATTGAGGTAGCGTATCAAGATGGTTGTAGACACCATAGCGGTGCACATTGACAAAATCGATCGCGGCCAAGTTGAAAACCTGATAGATGCTATGATAGAAGGAATCGCCTTTCACGCTCGTTGTGACGAGATGTTTGGGATCGATTTCCTTGAGATACTCGGCCATTTCCTTATGCCACAACAATCCACCGGATGCGGTGTAGTCTTCAATCCAATCCACTTCATTGAACAACTCCCACGCCATGATATGACGCGAATAACCATAACGGGCGACGAGATAATCGAGTTGCATCTTGAACGTGCTTTTCCCATAGGTTCCGGTAAAAAACTGACCCGGATTCTGCATGTATTCACCATAGGGGTTCGCCCCGTATTTATCCACATACCACGACGTGATCGATCCGGGCCACATCGGATTCACCAATCGTGAAAACATTCCGTGATGCAAGATGGTCACTTGAAGATAGATGTCATATTCTTCTGCCAATGCCACGACCACATCAAACGAGGCAAGATTGTCCTGACGGTAATCAAACTGGTCAACACCTTCCCAAAAAATCGAGAACCCCCATGCCGCCAACCATACACGCGCGTAATTCATGCCAGCTTGTTGCATCTTTGAAAACCATTGGTGATAATCATAATGCTTACGATCTAGAGATGTATACCATCCGACATTCTGTCCTACCGGAATATATGAAGAGCCATCTTCAAACGCGAAATGTCGTTGATTCGTCTCGTCGATTTGAACATATCCTTTATACATTTCATCTAGGATATCCACTTCAAACGATTTTTTGAAACGTTGGATGACATCTCCTTCAACGATGACAGACACAACCATCTCGTATTGTCCCAATGTTTCAGGAAGATAGCGCATCATGAATCCCGCTATCCCGTCTTCTACCCATTCCACCTTGAGATTGAAATCCCCGGGAAGGGTCGTGACGAGTCCTTCAAGATTTCTCGAAGGATTCAGCGCATTTTGCGTAACGACTTCGCGGTAAGGCTGGAACCAAAACGCACGGATCGTCTCGATATCTCCGGAAGGTGTTTGAATCATCGCTTCGATCTTGATTTTTTCAGGATCATAGACATTCTCAATCGCATCAAGAAAAGCGGTGGTATTACTTTTGAAAAATTGGAACTCAAGTCTTTGTCCTTGAATCACATCATTGTTGAGGATGATGAAATCATCAAAAAGCGACAATGCTTGCGTATCATTCAATACCAAGACGCTGAAATAATATATGATGCCGTGATGCTCGAAAGACACCTGTTGCGATCCCGTCTGAGAGGGATCGTAACCCGATACCATATCCTGAGTGATGCGAATCTCTTCCATGAGATCATCGCCCAAAACGTATGTCAATTTGCTTCCCAAAAGCAAGAGCGGTTCGCCTTGACGGTAGATT
>JBAZGL010000069.1:0-6407 GCA_041652855.1 Candidatus Izemoplasmatales bacterium | reverse complement strand
ACACAATCGCTATAAACCCTTCAAGTTTCAATAAGGCGGGTTGGGCAACTCCGGTTTCCAAGTCGACTGAATGGACGCGGGCCTTGATTACTTTGGCCCGGGGTACTAAGCCGTTTTTTTCTTCATCGACGGACAAGCAGCCTTCGCCTCCAGGAAGATAGGTCTGAGAAACGGAATGGGACAGAATCTTCGGGTTCACGATGGCGTATGAATGCAGTTGATGGCCCGTTTCATCGGTTGTATGAATGCAAAACATCGCTTGGGATAAGGCGATTTGCGGTGCAGACAAGCCTACGGCCGGCCGAAGTTCATATGTCTCGACCATGGTTTGATCTTGGCTGTTTTTGATATATTCCATCATTTGACGCAAGGTATGCAAATCCGCTTGATTCAAGGGTAGCGCGACAGGGGTCGCCCGCTTTCGCAATATCGGATTTCCTTCTTGAATCACATCTTTCATTGTCAACATGTTCATCACCATTTCTATTATAACAAATTTCTCTGATATTACATAGGTAATACGCTAATTGTGGTACAATATGGCTGATAGAGATGGGGGGTTCGTGTGATGCGTCTGGACAAACTAATCGCGCATTTGGGTTATGGGACACGCAAAGAAGTGCGTCAGTTGATCACAACAGGCAGCGTGATGGTGTCGGGTGTTTTGTGCAAAGACCCCGGAAGCGAGGTTCGTCCGGAATCAGATGATATTTTGATCCGTGGAACACCGATCTATTATAAGGAACACCTCGTTATTATGATGCATAAACCCGTGGAAGTCCTCTCTTCGACCCATGAGCCGGGTGAAACGACGGTCATGGACCTCCTCGATGAACGATTCAAGCGGATGAAGCTCTCGATAGCCGGCAGACTGGACAAAGACGCCAGTGGACTGATTCTCTTGACAAATGATGGCGGATTGCTTCATAGAATCATCGCTCCGAATAAAAACGTGTACAAATATTACGAAGTCAGGACGGAATTCCCAATCAAGAATGGACATCGGCTTGAACAAGGCGTCCAAATCCTTGACGCCCGAAATCAACCCTTTCAAACCCGCCCGGCACGCATTGAAATTATAGATGAACATACGTGTATTATCGCGATATCCGAAGGTAAATATCATCAAGTCAAGCGGATGTTTCTAGCAATCGACAATCACGTGATTGCCTTGAAGCGGATTGCGATCGGGATGTTGCAGCTCGACCCTCTGCTTGAAGCAGGCGCATACCGCGAAGTACTTGACTCGGAGATCCCGCTGATATTCGCTTCTGACTCAGCTCAATGACCAGTGATTACGACACAGAAATTGGCACTGTGTAGAAGATTTTAAAATGATGATGATGCGTCAGGCTGTGAGGCCATTACCGAGGACTCATGGCCATTCATCGACGGACAAGATTTTCTGTGCTGGCTTTGACGAATATTATGATATAATAGCATCAGGTGATTAAGATGATCGATTCAATCTTGTATGAGCACGCTGAGAAAATCATCGAGATGTGGCAAGAAAGCATGGAGTACCAAAACGTCGTCGACAGCCTCAAGCGGCTATATGGCGATCCGAACACGAAGTGGTTGATTCAACACTTTGTTACGACAAGAGACCATTACAACGAACTCCAGGCATATGGGACACATCATCCCGATCTGCCTCGGGTTGCCAAGGCCTTTTCCGAGGCGAAAGCTCAATTGTATCAGCATCCTTTTTATCAATCATACATTCACGCCCTCAATCACTTCAATCAAGGGCCTCAAGCATTTCAAAAACGCTTGCGGTCATGTCTTGACAGTTGTCTCGTACGCGAAAAACACCATTGTGTCGGAGGTGAGTCCCATGGTTCATCGTAAGGGAATCATTATCTATTTCCAAAACAAAAAAATCGTGAAGGAAGTTGAAAAGGCGGGAGTTCACATTTCCTATGTGAATCCCAAAGCCAATTATTTGGCTGGTTATATCGACGAAGGCCAATTTGATCGCGTGAAAAAGCAACTCCAGAAACATCGCCAGATTCGCAAAATCGAAGAATCAATGATTGAGATGGAACACTTGAGTTTCAAAGAATAACATTCCCCTGTCAAGAAAAAAACCTTGACAGGTTTTTTTTATCGTGATACAATAATCACGATCAATTTATGCAAGGAGGCAGATGATTATGGTTAAGTTAAGATTACAACGGTTTGGCACCACAAAACGTCCGTTTTATCGCGTTGTCGCTGCAGAAGCAACCAAAAAGAGAGATGGAAGATATTTGGAGATTATCGGGTTGTATGATCCCACCAAGGAACCCGCTTTGATTCAAGTGGATGCGGAAAAAGCACTGAAATGGTTGGCGAACGGAGCACAACCGACCGATACAGTCAAAAACCTATTTACCAAGACAGGCATCAATAAGCAATTCGCTGAATCAAAGAAGCAGAAATAAGGGGATTGGATCATGGCAGTGAATTTTGAAAAACTGATCCTCGATCTTGTCACGCCGCTTGTTGTCCATCCCGAAGACTTACTCGTCAAGAAATTTTCAGAAGATGAAGCCCAAATCACGGTTCAAGTGCTCGTAAATCAAGAAGATTTAGGCCGTGTGATTGGCAAAGGTGGCAAGATTGCCAATGCCGTTCGAACGATCGCTTATGCAGCAGCGTCGAGAATCGGCAAGCGCATCAACATCGATATCGATTCCTTCGAAGAATGAGTCCATTTCCCTCAGTCCTGATCAGCAGCTGCCTCTTAGGCTTTCCTACAGCCTATGATGGTAGAGGACGACTGGACATCGGCACGCTTCGACTTCAAAAGGGGAAGATTCTCATTCCTGTCTGTCCGGAATGTCTCGGGGGACTGCCGACACCAAGAGTGCCATCGGAAATTCAAGCCGATGGTTCTGTAAGGGATCAAGAAGGTAAGGATTGTACAAAAGCGTTTATGAAGGGTGCGGCGTCTGTTTTTCGCATCGCATTATCAGATGACGTTGACAGTGCCATTTTGAAGGATCAATCACCCTCGTGTGGCGTTCATACCATTTATGATGGATCTTTTACGCATACGACTATTCCGGGGATGGGAAAAACCTCGGACTATCTTAAGAAAAAAGGAATCAAAGTTTCTACTTCTTGAGAAATCAGCATAATGCTGATTTTTTTCATGAACAAGCAGATATCATGACATGATGTGTTATGATATAAGCGATCCACAAAAAATCAAATATAAAGGAAGAATTATGGAATTTAGAACAGAAATTGAACAAGCCATCCAGGAGATGGGTTTCACGGAACTGACCGATATTCAAAAACAGACCATTCCCTTGCTCATGGGAGGACAGGATGTCATCGGTCACTCACACACGGGAACCGGCAAAACGGCGGCATTTGCCATTCCGATCCTTGAGCATATAGACTCCCAAAATGACCTCATCCAATCCATTGTCATCGCGCCGACACGAGAACTCGCGGTACAAATCACCGATGAGTTCAAACGCATCGCGAAATATATGACGAATATCAAAATCGTGACGGTGTTCGGGGGCGATCCGATCACGCGTCAGATCCGCTTGTTGAAGGAGCGTCCGCAAATCGTTGTCGGCACGCCGGGACGCTTGCTCGATCACATGGAACGGCGGACAATCCGCCTCGACCACATCCAGATGCTTGTCCTCGACGAAGCCGATGAAATGTTGAAAATGGGATTTCAGGAAGATATCGAGAAAATCTTGGAGACAACCCCCAAAACGCGACAAACACTCATGTTTTCGGCAACTATGCCCAAACCCATTTTGGCATTGGCAAAGAAATACATGAACGAACCGGAACTGGTCAAAGTCATCGGAGATGCATCTACTAACAGCGATGTCATCCAGTATTACTACAAGGTCAGAAGAGAAAACAAGACCGAAGCTTTATACCGCTTGATCAACATCTATCGTCCGAAATTGACGCTCGTATTCTGCAATACGAAGGTTCAGGTCGACGAACTGACCACAGAATTGATCGATCGCGGGTTGAATGTTGATAAAATCCACGGAGACTTACCGCAAACGGTGCGTCTCGATGTATTGCGCAAGTTCCATACGGGCGTGATCGATGTCATGGTTGCCACTGATGTCGCGGCAAGAGGTCTCGATATCAAGATGGTCGAAGCGGTCATCAATTACGATGTGCCCGAAAAAGCGGATTACTATGTCCATCGGATCGGCCGTACCGGCAGGATCGGCAATCTGGGTTATTCTTTCACCCTCGTCAGTCGCGGAGAACTCAGAAAAATCGATGAGATCGAACGTATAGTCCATACAAAAATCAAGAAACGGAATATTCCGACATATGATAAAGTCCGCGATGTCAAAGACGACAAATTGGTCGAACAGATGATTCAATTGCTGGAAAACAATCAATTTGAGCGTGAGTATCAGATTTTGAACAAGGCGATCCAGGCGAAGCTGACCGAAGATCAGATCATCGTCAGCCTGCTCAGGATGTTGACGCATGATTCACAGGCAGAACATAACATCTTGGACATCAACGAAGCGTTTGAACCGATGCAAAAAAGGAACAAGGAATCGAAGTCTCCCCGTTTTCACCTCAATGTCGGCAAGAAGGACGGGCTGATTGTATCCGATATTCTGGATTTCGTCGCTCCCAGATTGGGAATCCAACGGCGAGATGTCATGGAGATTGCGATTTTGACCGAGTTTTCTTTCTTCAGCGTTCCCGAGTCGGTAGCCAATCAAGTCATGACCAAACTCGCGGGCGAAAAGATTAAAGGTCGCCGCGCGGTGTTGTCACCATCCTTCAAACCACGGAAGCCCGGAGGGTTCCCCAAACGCGATTCCAACCGCTGATATTGACAATTAACTGAGAAAAGTTATAATTAAGTACGAACGTTATAGATTGATTAGAGGAGCAGTGTATGAAAAAATTAGGTGTTTTAGTCTGTACCAATTCGGCGATTGATTACATTCCCCACGATTACGATATTCGCGTCATCCGTTCGACTATCTTAATGGGTGGCAAAGAGTATGTCGATTTCGAGGAGTTGACCGCCAATGATTTCTACGAAATGCTCGAAAAAGACGCTTCACTTTTCCCGAGAACTGCCATGGCGTCGACCGGTACCATGCTAGAAGCATATGAAAAGCTTCGGGACGAAGGCTGCGATGAAGCCATCTTCATCACGATTTCTTCGAAGATGAGCGGGATTTATGAAAATGCAATGATCGCCAAGAAGATGGTGGAAGGCATTAAAGTGACCGTCTTCGATTCCCGGACAGTGGGGTATCTCCAGTGCAAGATGGCATTTTTGGCCCATGATCTCGCCAAAGAAGGCATGTCCATGGAAGAAATTGTCGAACGCCTGTCTTTCATTCGCGACCACAACCACATCTATTTTGCGGTCAACGACCTCTCGTATCTGGTCAAAAACGGCCGATTGTCGAATGCGGCCGGATTTCTTGCGGGTGTGTTGAAGATCAAACCCTTGCTGGAGATCGACAAGACCGGCGCTGTCGTCACCGTGGAAAAAATCAGGACTTTCCAAAGAGCGCTCGACCGCGTCATCGAAAAGTTTTTGGAAGAAACCCAAGACAAGGATTACGAGCCATTCATCATTCATGCCAACAACCCCGAAGCCGTTCAATATATCAAAGAGAAGATCATGGCTGTCCGTCCTAATGTCTTACATGTCAACGAATATATTCTGACACCTGCCGTGGGTGCGCATTGCGGACCGAAAGCCATTACGATCGGATACGTTTTACAACGCGCTTAAACCGATGATTCACAGTGATGTCATTCGGGGACATATCGATACGATCATCCTGAAGTTGCTCAGCGAACGGGATATGTACGGTTATCAATTATCAAACGAGATCAAAGCCCGGACCCAACAAAAGTTCGATATCAAAGAAGCCACATTGTATGCGGTCTTGCAGCGACTTGAATCGCGAGAGCTGATTTCATCCTATATGGGAGAGAAGTCCCTCGGCCGACAACGACGTTATTACCGCATCAGCCGGTTTGGCAAAGCCTATTTCCAGGAAATGCTCGTTGAATGGAACTTGTTACAGGAAATCATGAAGGCATTCATTGGAGGCGAAACAGAATGAATAAGATCAAAAAGTTCGTTTCTGGGTTGCTTCGTGGCATTCTGAATGAAGATGACAAGCGCGAATTGATCGAGATATTGACCGTGTCGCTCGAAGAAAAAGTGGATGATTTGGTCGAACAAGGTACGCCAGTGGATGAGGCGATCGAAAAATCCATTACCGAGTTCGGGTCAGCTGATGATGTCATGGATGCCTTTCCCGATCGCATCGCCAAAAAAAACCAAGCCATTCGGAGACGACTTAATCAACTGATTTTTTCGTTGATCGCGTACCTCTTGATTTGTGGTATCGCCATATTTCTGAATTTGTCTTTCA
>JBAZGL010000068.1:0-6412 GCA_041652855.1 Candidatus Izemoplasmatales bacterium | reverse complement strand
GCTCTTCCGATCTGCTCGGCACACACATCATTCTATCTCGTTTAAACATCTATCTTGAAGATATCAAAGACACGACTGCAACGCACTCGATGATTGTGGAAAAGGCGACAGGGAACATCGTGGCCAATTCAGTCGGGTTTGATAATTATGTCCTAATTGATGGAACGACCTTTGCTCGTTTGAATATTGATGATGCGGGATATGAGGCTTTTCATCAGGCCTATCATAAGTTCATGGATGAGGAAACGGCTTATTCTCGACTTAAACTCGCAGATGAACCCTGTTTTTTCAGCGTGATGCCATTCACCGAATCAGGGGTGGATTGGTTGATCATCTCCGCGGTCCCACAATCCTTGTTTTTGGGTGTTGTCCAAAAAAACATGATTCTTACTATCGGTCTTTCCGGTGTGTTCATTCTTCTAGCGATTGTGGTTTACCTCTTGATCGTTAACCGTCTCTTTCAACCCTTAACACAACTTCATGAAGCGACAAAAGGTTTCTCCAACGGACATTTCGGGGAAAGAATCAACAATTTTACCAACAACGAAATCGGTAGAATCAGTCGGTCGTTCAATCTCATGGCAGATACGATCGAGTCTTTTGTGGCAACCCTGGAACAACAGGTCACGAGCCGCACTTCGGAATTGGCCGACGCCAATGAGTCCCTGAATGAAAGCAGAGAGCAACTTCGATTGATTTTGGATTCGACGGCAGAAGGTATTTTTGGGATCGATGAAAGCGGCATCTGTACCTTCATCAACAATAGCGCGCTTGAATTGCTCGGGTTGGATGAGAAAGAGCATCTGGTGGGCAAGGATATCGATGTAATCATCGATCGATGCGGGATCGACGGCCGACCCATTGAGAGCATCAAAGCGATACTGCTTCAGGCGTTTGTCAAAAAAGATGGGGTGCATTGCGAAGATTTGGGTGTGAGCAAAAGCGATGGCTCATGCATTCATATTTCCTTCCATGCCTACCCGCAAGATGTGCATGAAGAGATTGACGGCGTCGTCGTTTCCTTCATCGATGTGACCGATTCGATTCGGAAACAAGAGGAAATCATGCGCATGAGTGCTACAGACTATTTGACGGGACTGTATAATCGCCGCTATTATTCTGAAGCATTGGACCAGCAGAACAAGGCGCAAGCCTATCCGCTGGGGATCATGATGATCGACATGAATGGATTGAAAGTCATCAATGATGCCTATGGTCATATGGCCGGTGACGACGCCATCATGAAGATTGCGCAGATTTTATCTACATCCGTACAAGCCCAAGATGTCGTCGCACGAATCGGTGGCGATGAATTTTCGATCATGTGTCCCAACACATCGAAAACGGCGATGGATGGTTTAATCAAGCATATCCTTGGTCAAGTTAAAAAGACAAAAGTTCAAGGAATCCAGTTATCCATATCGATTGGATATGACCTGAAAACGTCAGAGCGTACAGAGTTGAGAGAAAGCATGAATATCGCGGAAAACATGATGTATCGCATGAAACTTGTCGAGGGAAAGCAAGCGAGAATCAAAGCGGTTGAATCGATACTCAATACTTTGACATCCCGTTATGCGCACGAAAAAACCCACTCCCAAAAAGTCAGTCGCTTGGCAAAAGCGCTTGGCAAGGCGATGGATTTGGATGATTATAGCATCCAAAAACTGGAGATGGCGGGATTGTATCACGATATCGGCAAGATTGGCGTTCCGAGCGACATCATCCTCGCACCGAGGAAGTTGACGGAAGCGGAATTTGATATGATCAAGGCGCATACGCGCTATGGATATCAGATTCTGAGATCCGCTGACGAGTTTGCCAATATCGCGGATGAAGCTTTGTATCATCATGAACGATATGACGGTAGTGGTTATCCGGATGGCCTTAAAGGCGACGATATTCCTTTGTTTTCACGTATCATCGCTATCGCAGACGCCTTTGCGGCCATGACAACTGAAAAGCCATACCAGGCGAAAAAATCTTTGAAAGATGCGATTCAGGAATTGAAAGCAGGTGCGAACCACCAGTTTGATCCGGAAATCGTAGCGGTTTTTCTGGAAAAAGTGCTGAGTCAGGAGATGGACGGATCGCTTCTGATGCCATGATCATCTTGAGCATGAAATCGATCCGTCATATCACTGATCTACAATAGCATCATCATCCATGTGCATGAGGAAGGGTTTGCGGCATGAATAGAGCCATCATTTATTACTTTACCGGTACAGGCAACACGAGAATCGCGAGCGAACTGATCGAAGCCCATTTGATAAGATCTGGGTTTTCAGTGACGCTTTTCGAAGTCAGGAGGCATCGCGACGCGATGCCTGACCCGAACGAATTCGATGTGGTGGGCTTCGGTTACCCCATTCATGCGTTCAATCCACCTAGACTATTCTTGAAAACGATTCAGACACTCTCACGCGTGACTAAAGATAAACCCGCATTCATCTTCAAGACTGCGGGAGAACCCTTTCCTTTCAATCATGCATCGAGTTGGGGTGTGATCCGGGCCTTGAAAAAGCAAGGATATGATATCTTGATGGATCGCCACCTGCTTATGCCGTATAATATTCTGTTCCGCTATCCGGAATCGCTTGCAAAACACATGTATATCCATACAAATCACATGGCGGAGTTGATCGCGCGCGATGTGATCCACAAACGCAGGACACCCATCATCATACATCCATGGATTTGGGTTGTGATGATGATCATGCGGATCCAATGGGTTGCGGCCAAAGTCAACGGCCCACTGTTCATCGCGAAGAAGCGCACATGCATCCAATGCGGAATCTGCCAAAAGATGTGCCCTTCTGATAATATCACTTTTGATTCGGGTTATCCCAAGTTCGGCTTTGATTGCTCGATGTGCATGGGGTGCGTGATGTATTGCCCGACGGATGCGATCCGTCCGGGTTTGATCACGCCCTTGCGCGTGAATGGCGCGTATGATTTCCCGCGCTTGATGCAAAACGATGCACTATCCGATGAGTGTGTCAATGAGAAAACCAAAGGGTATTTTCGTCTGTTTCGGAAGTATTACCGGGCGACCCAACAAGAAATCGACCAGATGCGGGAAGAACAAGGTGGATAAGGTTTGAAGAATGAATGCATGGCGCGATCAATCGCGCTTTTTTTTGTGTGCAAAAATGGGGTGCGACTGATGATATTCACAGGTCGCAACGAGGGCCGAACGAAGGGTGGATATCGTGTGATTATTTCGTGATATGTATGAAAACGAATGAATATATTAAACATTCTAACATAATTGTTTTTTTGCCTATTTGTCGATATTTTCTTGACTAACGCTTACATTCTTGTTACAATATGGTCGAATTATGTAAGTGTAGTACATTATTATGCGGAGGGCAATTCATGATTAAGAAAAAAATGCTCGTTTTTGCGCTGTTTGGGTTGTTTCTGATTTCGTTGACAGCCTGCGATAATACGTTCTATCGCGGCACGGTTATTTCGACAGACTCGGAACGGACCCAACTATACGTAGGCAACTATGATGGCGGGCTGGGACACGCGTGGCTAGATGAGGTCATCACTGCCTTTGAGGTCGAGTACCCGGAAGTCCAAGTGATCGTCAACAATGAAAAGGATTTGTACAGCGATTCGAACTTGTTGTCGAATATGCAGAACTACACCAATGATGTATATTTTCTCAACGGCATCACCTATAGCAATTTTGTCGCGCAAAATCGCTTGGCGGAAATCACGGATATCGTGACTAAAACCATCGATACTGAGGAGCGGTCCATTCTCGATAAAATGAATCCCACTTTGGCGGACTATTATCAGACGGCCAGTGGAAAGTATTATGCTGTTCCCTTTTTCGACGCCATATTCGGTTTGGTGTATGATGTCGACTTGTTTGAAGAAGAGGGTTTTTATTTCAATACGAACGGTTTGATGATCGCATTCGATGAAGATAATACGACGCTTTCTGCCGGGCCGAACGGAATCGTCGGGGATTATGATGACGGATTACCCGCGACGTATTCTCAATGGCAAATGCTTGTGAGAAACATGAAACTGTTCGGCATCTCTCCTTATATATGGACGGGATACTATGATTATTATCGGATGCGCTATCTCACTTCCATCTGGGCGGATTACGAAGGCAAAGACAACTTTGATCTCAACTTCTCATTTTCCGGAGAATACCAATTTAGTGAAGATAGCGTCATGACGCCGATTGATATCCAGAATGGGTATCGCCTGCAGGAACAACGCGGTAAACTCTATGCGTTGACCTTCGCGCAAGAGATTATCAAGAGCGGATTGTACACGCCCAACTCTTTTGATACGGTCAATACGCATACCATGGCACAACAAGAATTTCTCTTAAGCGCCGTGACGTCCAACCGCATCGCGATGATCGTCGAAGGCGGCTGGTGGGAAAATGAGGCGAGAAGTTTCTTCAATACCATGGCCAAAAACTATGGATCAGAATATGGATTCGGTGAAAGACGGTTCGGCTTCATGCCGGTCCCGAAAGCGGATGATGGTCGTTCATCGGAACGCACGACCTTGATTTCCTCCACTGGGAACTCTGTCGTCTGTATCAGTGAACGGACGCCGAATCTTCAAATCGCCAAGAATTTCGTGGAATTTGTGCACCGCGATACTTCCTTGCGCACCTTTAGCCGGATGACGGGCGCCATCCGTCCTTATGATTACCAGCTTGAAGCATCAGATTTGAGCGAAATGAGTCATTATGCGAAGAATATGTTTGAAATCTATTCCAGCGATACGACCGACATCAGTTATGTGACGTTGTTTTATCATGACGCCTTCGTAAAGCACCGCGCATTTCTCGGTACGAACTGGTGGTGGCGCACCAATATCGGTGGTGTTTATTATACTGATCCTTTCTATGAGTTGTCACAAAACGCGTCTTTGACTGCGAATCAATATTTCAATGGATTGCAGCTCTCTTTCTCCAAAGCACGATGGGATACCGAAATGAGCGAGTATTACCCCAACTAACCATTCTTTTTCAGGAGACGGATCATGGCCAGCACGAAGCGGAAAGTCTATTTCGATACCGAATTGAAAGGTGTCAAGAAGCTCATGAAGCCCTTGATTGTCTTTCTGATATTGATCGGTCGATGGTTCAAGGATTTCATCTATTCCATAGAAGTTGCTATACATCGAATCTTTAAACGTTCAAACGAGAAACCGAAGAATCTCGGAGCGAAACGACGAGGAGAACGGATTTTTTTCATCGCCCTCATCGCTTATCCGATTCTTCAGTTTTTCGTTTTTTACATCATCGTGAACATCAACTCCTTGATGTTGGCATTTCAAGAGTTCGATCCGGCGACCGCTAGTTTTCATTTCAAGGGTTTCCAAAACTTTGCTCTATTTTTAAGAGATATCAGTCAAGATCCGCAGATGAAACAAGCTGCTATCAATTCTTTAACGCTTTATCTGTCGACATTGTTCATCGCCTTGCCATTGAATCTGATGTTTTCCTATTTCCTCTACAAGAAAGTGGTCGGGAAAGGAATTTTTCGCGTGGTGTTGTTTTTGCCACAGATCATCTCGGCGCTGGTCGTGTCGTTGATGTTTCGCTATTTTGTGGAAAATGCGATTTCACAAATCATCGGGTTCAATTTGCTTCAGACGAGGTCGACCGTTCCCCACGATCATCTTCTATACGATATGGGCCAGTTTCGGCACCCAGATATTGATCTATACGAGTGCGATGTCACGAATCGATCCCGCACTGGTCGAGTATGGCAAACTTGAAGGCATGAGCATGCTTCAGGAGTTTTGGCACATCACGCTGCCGTCGATTTTTCCGACGATTACGGTCTTTCTCGTGGTCGGCGTGGCGGGGTTGTTTACGAACCAGGCGAGTTTGTTCAATTTTTATGGCCCTTCCGCCCGTGGAGATCTCCAGACCATCGGATACGTGTTCTTTGTGAAAGTCATCCGGAACACGGATGCGAGTTTTGCACAATATCCCTATGCCTCCGCGGCCGGCATTCTCTTTACCTTAGTCGCCGCTCCGGTCACGCTTGTGGCTAAAAACCTGCTGGAAAAATATGGACCTTCGGTGGATTGATGATGAAAAACGTTGAGACCATACCTATGAAGCAAAGTAAAAACAATCTGGGCCGGCATATCTTTCTCATCGTTGGATTGATATTGCTCACGACCTATTCCATCTCGTTCCTGATGCCTCTGTTCTGGGCGTTAATGACTTCGTTCAAAGAAGAGATCGAGTTCATGTTGGATACGTTCGCCATGCCGAGCAATTTCAATCTTGCCAATTATTATACTGCCTTTCGGACCATGCGCGTGCCCATCTCGTTCGCGGGGGGATCCGCGTATGTCTATACATGGGAAATGATATACAATTCGTTGTGCTATACGATTCTGTGCACGATTA
>JBAZGL010000067.1:0-6463 GCA_041652855.1 Candidatus Izemoplasmatales bacterium | reverse complement strand
GCGTGATCCAGATCATGCGCGATCTCGTATCCACAGCCGAACACCATCATACCCACATCGCCATTGAAGGCGCGTACAATCATGTGATGTATGATCCTGAACGCGTGTCTTATCTTCTAACGCAAAGCCCAAGTCCCAATCTTTTGGTCACAGTAGACCTGTTCAATTTTCTTCATATCGGGAATGTAGACCAATCCCTTTTGATTCTGGATGAGTGTCTCGCTCGCTTCGCTGACAAGATCAAGATCTATCATCTTAAGGATTTTGTCGTGACTGAGGGACAAATCCGTCAAGTTCCGCCCGGTCAAGGGAATTTGGACTATCCCGCCATCATCGAACGCATCAAACACACGACACCCGATGCCTACCTCATCTTTGAGGGTGTCGGGAAGAATGATATCATACCGAGTTTTCGTTACATCAGAGAACTCGTCGAAAGGAGTTAACAACCATGGATTTCAAAGTGCTTTACAACAATCACCCGGAGGATTCCAAACGCTACGATACCAAACTGCTACGCGAACGCTTCTTAATCGACCGCGTCTTTCAAGATGATGACATTCTCTTAACGTATTCGCATCATGACCGGATCATCGCCGGAGGAATCAAACCCGTTCATAACGTTTTGGAGTTGCCAATCACTAAAGACCTCGGCACCGATTACTTTCTCGAGCGCAGGGAACTCGGCGTCATCAACGTCGGCGGCGCAGGCTTCATGGAACTCGACGGAAAAAGATACGACATGGCTCCACGCGATGGATTCTACGTGGGCCAAGGCGTGAAAAGCGTCCGCTTCGGCTCGAATAACGCTCAAGAGCCCGCCAAATTCTATTTGAATAGCGCACCAGCCCATCATGCCTATCCTCAGAAGCACATATCCTTCTCCGAGGCTAATCCGAACCATCTCGGATCACCCAAAACCCTCAATGAACGGACAATCTATCAGTATGTCCACCCTGCCGTCTGTCAATCATGTCAACTCGTGATGGGTATGACGATTCTCAATGAAGGCAGCGCGTGGAATACGATGATTTCGCATACGCATGAACGGCGTATGGAAGTCTATTTCTACTTTAACATGGCTCCTGAAACCCGTGTGTTTCACTTCATGGGTGAGCCGAATGAAACGCGTCACCTCGTGATTGAAAACGAGCAAGCCGTCATTTCGCCGTCGTGGTCGATCCATTCAGGTGTCGGCACCTCGGATTACACGTTTATCTGGGGCATGTGTGGGGAGAATCAGACTTTTGATGATATGGACCATGTGCAAATGGACCATTTAAAGTGAAAGGAGAATCAGATATGTCAATGATTGATCGATTTCGTTTAGACCGAAAAGTCGCTATCGTCACGGGGGCCTCAACCGGCCTCGGTCAAGGCATGGCCTTGGGCCTCGCCGATGCGGGAGCGGATATTGTCGGCATCGATTACGTCCAAATGGACGGCACTAAGGAAATGGTGGAAAAACTTGGACGCAAATTTCATGGTATCGTTGCGGATTTGATCAAGATCACGCCCGATGGACTCGAAGCCATCGTCGCCGATGTCGTCCACAAGATGGGGCATGTCGATATCCTTGTCAACAATGCGGGGATTATTCGGCGTCAGGATGCGATAGATTTCTCTGAGCAAAACTGGGACGATGTTATCAATATCAACATCAAGACGGTATTTTTCTTTTCCCAAGCTGTGGCGAAACAGTTCATCCGACAAAATACTGCGGGTAAAATCATCAACATCGCTTCGATGTTGTCATTCCAAGGAGGGATTCGCGTGCCTTCTTACACGGCGAGCAAATCCGCTGTGAAGGGAATAACGATGGCGCTTGCCAATGAATGGGCCGCACACAATATCAACGTCAACGCGATCGCTCCCGGATACATGGCCACCAACAATACCAAGCAACTCCGAGACGATGAAGTTCGCGCCAACCAGATCCTTGAACGCATTCCCGCAGGTCGCTGGGGCTTGCCCGAAGATGTGGCTGGAGCTTGCGTCTTCCTCGCGGGCGATAATGCTCAATACATCAATGGCTATACCGTAGCGGTTGACGGCGGCTGGCTCGCGCGCTAATCAAAATATGACCTACAGATAAACGGCAAGTTTCTTGCCGTTTATTGTTTACATTATCGCTAAAGACCCGTATAATAAGAAGCGGGAAAGGGCGTGATAACGATGAAAAAATTACTTGTCGTCCTCGGCATCATCTGTGTCGTCGTCGTGATATTCATCATTGGTATCAACCGTATCAATCATCAACTCGATCAATTGAAGGACATCGAACTCGCACAAATCCAGCCGGGTTCATATCCTGATGGAGCGTATGAAGGCTTCTATCAGGCGTTTCCGATCACCGTTCGCGTGCGCGTCACCATCGCTGAAGGGGTGATCACCTCGATTGAGATACTTGAGCACCAAAACGGCAAAGGTGAAGCCGCTGAACCCATTGTCGATCAAGTGGTCGCAGCTCAATCGCTTGAGGTCGATACGATTGCAGGTGCTACGTACAGTTCGATGGTGATTTTGTTGGCCATATCTGATGCCTTGTCCGATTGAAGGTGAAATTGACATGAGTCAGGAACGCGCTCGAGCTTTGATCGATTTGGAAGCCTTGTGTCACAATTATCGTCTGTTGGGTCAGATTGTGGCACCGAACGCAAAAGTCATGGCAGTCGTGAAGGCGAACGCCTATGGACACGGGGATGGTGAAGTGGCACGTGCGCTTGAAGCGCAGGGGTGCCAGTTTTTCGGTGTCGCTTCAATCAAAGAGGCACTGAGACTCAGACAACACGGCATTCGCGCATCCATTTTGGTCTTTGGGATCATTGATCCTCAAGACGCGTTTAGCGCTGCTCAGAATGACATCATCATCACGATTCAATCCAGCCACGAAGCAGAAGTCCTCGAGGCTTTGAAGATTCCTTTGCGCGCCCACATCAAAGTCGATACCGGGATGTCGCGACTCGGAATGGCATGTCGTCAACAATCCCACATGGATGCTTGTCTGTCTGATATTCAGACAATCACTCAGTTTGCCCACATTCATATAGAAGGAATCTACACCCATTTCGCTGAAGCGGAAAATGAAGACACATCGTTCACCCGCGCCCAATTTACGCGCTTTAGCGAATTGATTTCCTTATTAGAGGAGTCCGGTATGCCAAGATGGGTGAAACATTGCTGCAATTCATCCGCAACCTTGAGATTCCCCGAGATGCATCTCGATTTCGTGCGGAGCGGTATCGCGCTATATGGGTATCCGCAAACACCTACAACTCATCGGTTCCTGCCGGTTATGACTTTCAAGGCGAACGTCGTCGCCTTGCGTGAACTGGACCCGGGAGAATCCATCAGTTATGGTCGCACATTCATTGCGACGCGCAAGATGAAGGTGGCGACATTGGCCATTGGATATGCGGATGGCTTGAGTCGGAGTCTCAGCAATCGTTTCGCGCTGTGGTATAACGGACATGCCGTGAATATCGTCGGTACCATCTGCATGGATATGACCTTGGTGGATGTCACGAACATCAATCTTTCCATCGGGGATGAAGTGGAAGTGTTCGGTGCACATCGTCCGATTTCCGAAGTATCCAAGGCGATGCAAACCATTGATTATGAAGTATTGACTTCCGTCTCCCATCGACCCGATCGCGTCATCGTTCCCACAGATGAATCTGTGTAAGATATGTGGACATCCCACGACGGATATCCTCACACATAAGCCTGTGCAACGCTGTCATATCTGTGATTTCTGCGGCTATATTTTCAAAGACTCCGTCCATCAGCTATCCGAATCGGAAGAAAAAGCGGTGTATCTCAATCATCAGAATTCCCGGGAGAATATCGGCTATGTAAAATTTCTAAAAGATTTTGTCGACCAGGCATTGCGGCCGTTTTTGCCGATACACGCACGCCGGGGTCTCGACTACGGTAGCGGACCTACCCCCGTGCTCCAGTCCATTCTCGAAGAAGAGTACCGGATGACCATGGCGATCTATGATCCGTTTTTCGCCTCAAGCAGGGACGTTTTGGCTCACACATACGATTTTATTGTCTCCACGGAGGTGATCGAACATGTGAATGACCCGATCCGAGTCTTCGAATGTTTCAATCATGCGTTGGAGCGAGGTGGTATCCTTGCCATCATGACGCTTTTCCATCCGAGTGACATTGAGGAGTTTCGCCGTTGGTGGTATGTACGGGATTTGAGTCATGTGGGATTTTTTATACCGAAAACGCTGGAATGGATCGCAGACCAAGCAGGCTTTGAAGTCCTTCATACCGATCATTATCGCACCATGACATTTAGAAAAAAATAAAGTCTCCAGCTACTGCCAGAGACTTTTTTCTTATTATCTGTCACATATTGATAAGAAATATTGATGGATGCGGACATCATCGGTGAGTTCCGGATGGAAACTAGTAGCTAACTGTTTTCCGTCCTGAGCCATGACGATTTTTCCTTGATGTGACGCCAGAACCTTGACGTGCTGTCCGACGGATTCAATGTAGGGTGCGCGAATGAAGATGCCGGGAAATACACCGATGTTGTCTATGTTGATGTCGGCATAGAAACTACCCAACTGACGGCCATATGCGTTCCTTTTGGCATGGATATCCATGGTTTCAAGCGCTGAGAAGCCGTTATTACTACCATTTTTTGCGAGCAATACGAGTCCCGCACATGTCCCGAAAACAGGCGTACCGCTCTGGATGAGGGATTTGAGGGGCTCGATCATTGAGAAATCATGAAGCATCTTTCCCATCGAAGTGCTCTCGCCACCTGGAAGAATCAAACCATCACAAGGGAGCGCGAGGTCGCTCGGATTCCGGATGAAATGGGTCGTTGCACCTAATTTTCGGACCATCTGTTGATGCTCAAGGAATGCGCCTTGAAGCGCAAGAATCGCGATATGCATGATGCGTTCGACTACTCTCCTCGTTGTGCCATGAGCAGTTCGATCTCAGCTTCATTGATGCCGACCATGGCCTCGCCGAGATTTTCGGACAATTGCGCAAGCATGGAGGGATTGTCGAAATTTGCGACGGCTTTGACGATGGCCTGCGCGCGTTTTTCCGGGTCAGCGGATTTGAAGATGCCGCTCCCGACAAATACGCCTTCCGCACCGAGTTGCATCATCAGTGCCGCATCAGCGGGAGTTGCGATACCTCCGGCTGCGAAATTGACGACGCTCAGGCGCTTGTGGAGACGGAGTTCCTGAAGCATGGCCAAGCTGACCTGAAGTTGCTTTGCGGCTTCATAGACTTCATCATCTTCAAGTGACAAGATGCGTCTGATCTCGCTCTGAATAAGCCGCATATGACGAACCGCTTGAATGATGTCTCCCGTTCCGGGTTCGCCCTTGGTCCGAATCATCGCAGCGCCTTCGGATATCCGACGGAGCGCTTCGGACAGATTTTTCGCACCACAGACGAACGGGACATGGAATCTGGTCTTGTCGATGTGGTAGAGATCATCTGCCGGTGAAAGGACTTCACTTTCATCAATATAATCGATTTCCAAGGCTTCGAGTATTTGTGCTTCCACAAAGTGACCGATGCGCACCTTCGCCATCACCGGGATCGATACCGCTTGTTGGATGGTTTTGATGAGATGAGGATCGCTCATTCTGGAGACGCCTCCGGCTTTGCGAATGTCCGCAGGAATGCGTTCGAGGGCCATGACGGCGCATGCGCCTGCAGCCTCTGCGATTTTGGCCTGTTCAGGTGAGGTGACGTCCATGATGACGCCGCCCTTGAGCATTTGCGCGAGTTCTTTGTTCAGTTGATAACGTGAATGATCCATAGTCTGTTCCTTTCTTGACAACGCATTTGATTTCACTTATTATTATAATAGGATACTGGTATGTTAGAAATAACCAGAATATAAAAATATAACCATACCAGAAGGAGTGCTATGATCACAATCTATCTTGATTCGTCCAGTTCGACACCGTTGTATATGCAACTTTACGACCATATGCGTCAGCGTATCATTAACGGGAGCCTTGAAGCGCATGCCAAGCTGCCCTCGAGAAGACAACTCGCCAATCATCTGAAAGTCAGTGAAATGACGGTGATGATGGGTTATGAGCAACTATTGGCCGAAGGGTATATTTATGCACAGAAGCGAATGGGGTATTATGTCGAGTCGCTCCCCTCGCTCAAAATCATGATTCCGCCCAAAACAATACGTTTGGATCGTCCTGTCACTGAAGCGAAGCGCTATCTGGAATTCAAAACCAACGTCATTGCACGGGATGCGTTTCCTTATGATTTGTGGGCGAAATGCGAAAAACAAGTCATTACAGATACACTTAGTGCGCATATCAATGAAAAGACGCTTTTTGGATACGCGCCATTGAGAGAAGAAATCGCCAAATATTTGTATAATTACCGTGCGATCGAGGTCACACCGGAAGATATCATCATCACCTCAGGGTCCGAAACGCTCGTGCCG
>JBAZGL010000066.1:2203-6485 GCA_041652855.1 Candidatus Izemoplasmatales bacterium | reverse complement strand
GAGGGGCAATCTGCCGGAAAATGCACGATTCTATGAGTACAACAATTATGCTGATGATGAAAGTATCATTCCTCTGACGACTAAAGGAAAAGCGCTGACGGCCCTTGATGCCGCTGATTACATCAACAAAAACTTGGTGTTTGCTCAAATCAACGGCGATCATGACTTTTTGAGTGTATGGGATTTTCAAGCGGACTTGTTGTTTCTCGAAACACTCGCGAATGCTGGAGAATAAGCATTGATATGATGACATACACTTATGATTGATATATTGGATCTTTTCATATATCGTATCAGAATATTGTGATGCAATCATTTTGATCCTTCAGAGCGATTGGTACTTTTTAATTGGTTGTTGCACGATTTTATCGCATAAAAACATACGATACATCACAAATCGCATAAAAACATACGATACATCACAAATCGCATAAAAACATACGATGTATTGCATCTCGTACAAAAATATGAGATAATTCAACAGAGGTGATAGCATTGGTGTATTATGCGATTAACGGAGATGTCATTGACTCAAAACATTGCGACACTTTGTCGATATTTCAAAAAATGAGTGGTGTACTGGATGAAATAAACACGAAGTATAAAAAAGATGTCGCCAAGCCCTTTGAAATCACATTAGGAGATGAATTTCAGGGCTTACTGAAGAATCCCGATCACATCTTTGAAATCATCGAGCATTTTCGATTTGCTTTTGAAAACATCAAACTACGATATGGAGTAGGTGTGGGCGAAATTCCGACGGGCCTTGGTGATACGCGGACTACTTTGGGCACGAATGGTGATGCTTGGTGGCTTGCGCGACAGGCGACAAGTCTAGTGAAGGCAAACCATGAAAAAGGCATTTCTGGTCGAACCGATTTATTAGTCTTAGGTATAGAAGATCCGACAGTCCAGACAATCATCAATCAAATGATTGTCTTGCTTCATATTATCAGAGATCGTTGGACTAAGCATCAAACGTCTATTTTACGTAAGCTGATGAATGATCAAGGATATGATGATCAGTTTATTCAAGAAAAGATAGCTAAGAAACTTGGACAAGAGCCGAAAAATTTTAATAAGTTGTTAAGAGCATCTCAGTACTATGATTATTTACAAGGATACAAACAGATTACGACTTTTCTTAAGGGGGTCAATTCATGAACGAAGTACTCTCGCTGTTACTCTTTTCTTACGTTTTGTCCCGTTATACGTTGCAGAGCCAAAAACAGATGGATGAGAGATTGGGCACATGGAAGGGTTTGGGCATTCATTGTCTTTTGCTGGGAATCGTATGGATTATCCTCTCAGTCACTTTCTTGTTTCACGGTTCCATTATTGTTTATGGACTTCTATCATGGGGCGCGCATGCGTTGATAGATGTCATCATCATCATCTTCAACAAGATCAGACCTCTAGACAAACCGTATTTGTTTGGGTTGGATTTCATCTTGCATATCGGTATTATCTTCTTCGGAGTCTTCGTGATCCAAGTCAATGATTTTAATCAAGCCAGTTCGTTTCTGAGCGATGTATATATCAAATATTTGTATAACACGACATTTTGGAGGATTATTGTTCTCTCAACGGGCGTGTTATTGCTATGGAAACCCGCCAACTATGCATTCAAAGTATTTTTTGGCACATATAAACCAGCAAAAACCGATGACGATGACACACAAAACGCTGGCGCGATCATTGGCGCATTTGAGCGTATTGTGATGTTCGCGATGATGTATATAAATGTCGCAATCGCGATTGGCATTGTGTTAACGGCAAAAACAATCTCTCGATACGATCAAATATCGAAAGATAAAGCATTCAGTCAATACTATTTGATAGGCACGTTATATAGCATTACATTGTCGATACTCATTTTCATTGTCACCCGATCGATCTATATTGGGGTTTGATTATCAATCATCACAAGGTGATTTCGAGGAATTAGCCGCATCCATTTGTCATTGGTTCCTAGGAATGCACTGGGATGAATCCTTGGGCACTGATGAAGTTCTTTAGGGGATGACTTTTCCAACTAAACCTCCATTTCAATTTTGAGAAGGGGGCTTTTTTTATGTCATTGATAGCAATGAAAAAGAAACATGGCTTCAATCGATAGGAATAGATTACATATAGAAAATCGCACCTTTGGCATCTCAACTAGCTATCAGCAGAACAGCGAATTTGAGTTTGAAGATGAAACTAGGTCGATGACTCCCAGACTTCGAATCATCCATCGATGTTTGTATGTATGTGCTAACAGAAGAATATAGCCACAAACCATCAGTTTTGTGGTATGATGGATAGGTATGACGTTTCACACATTCAATATCGAGATTCTATTTGCATGAATCTCGATATTTCACTCAAGGAGCTATGAATTTAATGAAATTTCAAGACCTGAACATTATTCCCCCGATACTCAAGGCATTGATCACAAAAGAATATGAAGAGCCGACTCCGATACAGATAGAGGCGATTCCTCTATTGCTTGAAGGGAAAGACATCTTAGGAAGCGCGCAGACGGGAACCGGAAAAACTGCGGCATTTGCCATCCCCATTCTCCAAAGGCTGTATATCGAGAGACAGCCGCATCAGACAAGACGGGAAATCAAAGCATTGATACTCGCCCCCACTAGGGAACTCGCCCTCCAAATCCACGACAACTTCATCGAGTATGGAAAGAACATTGATCTGCGAACGACAGTTATCTATGGAGGCGTATCCCAGTCAAAACAAGTTGCGATATTACAGCGTGGCATCGATATATTGGTTGCAACCCCCGGAAGATTGCTAGATTTGATTCAACAAAAGATCCTCACGTTGGCAAAGGTATCGATTCTTGTTCTGGATGAAGCGGATCGGATGTTAGATATGGGGTTTGTCAAAGATGTCAAGAAGATCATCGCCATGGTGCCTCAGGCGCGACAGACCATGTTATTTTCCGCGACGATTCCTCCGGCCATCATGAATCTTGCTACGGAAATACTGCATCAACCCGAACGAATCAAAATCACGCCTGAAGCTCAGCTAATCGATAAGATTTCGCAGTCTGTCTACCATGTGGAAAAAAAGAAGAAAATCGATTTGCTGATTCAGCTTTTAAACCACAAGGAACTGAAATCGGTTCTTGTCTTTTCCAAGACCAAGCATGGGGCTAACCGCATCGTCAAAACACTGATTCAGCACAACATTCCTGCCGTCGCCATACACGGAAACAAATCTCAGGGCGCGAGGCAAGAAGCTTTGTTTCAGTTCAAAGCGAAGAAGATTCGTGTGTTGGTCGCCACAGACATTGCTGCACGTGGTATCGATATCGATGAATTGTCCCATGTCATCAACTTCGATTTGCCGGATGTGGCGGAAACCTATATCCACCGCATGGGCAGAACGGGTCGCGCGGGATTGACAGGTGTAGCGATTTCTTTTTGTGCAGAAGATGAGATGGATATGTTGCGCGATATTCAGAAGTATATCAAGATGAGCATTCCCGTCGAAAAGGATGCACATTTTTCTGTTGTGCATGGGAATGCCCCCATTCAGCAAAAATCACAGATTATGGCCAAGCGTGCTCAAACCAATAACCCTCGTTCATCATCACGAAAGCAGGGTGCCTACGGCGAACCGCAACCGAAGAATTATTCTAAATATGACAATCGCAATCCAAATAAAAAATCTTCAAAATGATATTGAAGATTTTCGAATGCAATATCCGAATGACTTTTCCTGTGGGTGAGGTCATTTTTTTTGTACGATAAAAGAGAAGAATATTATTCGCTTAGGTTTCTGTGCGATGTACAGAGCGTGTCGCTCGCTTGCGGTCGTTCTCGTCGAGGATCTTTTTTCTTAATCGAATTGTTTTGGGGGTAATTTCTACGAGTTCATCATGTTCGATGAGTTCAAGCGCTTCTTCCAACGTGAATGACATGGGTTCTTGGAGTTTGATTGCCTCATCAGAACCGCTCGCACGCGTGTTGGTCAGATTCTTGTTTTTGCAGGGATTGACCACTAAGTCATTGCTGCGTGAATGAAAACCGACGATCATGCCAGCATAGACCTCGTCACCAGGCCGAATAATCATTTGGCCGCGATCGGAGAGATTGAAGATGCTATAGGCCATGGATCTTCCGGGTTCTTTGGCAATGAAAACGCCATTTTTCCGTCCGGCGATCACGCCGGCGTAGGGTTGGTAGGAGTCATATGATTTCTCCATGCTGCCTTCTCCCTTGGTTGTGTTGATGAACTCGCTGCGGTATCCGATCAAACCTCGTGTCGGCATGAT
>JBAZGL010000066.1:0-2193 GCA_041652855.1 Candidatus Izemoplasmatales bacterium | reverse complement strand
CTCAAGTACGCTGTAGCCGCTTTCACTCGTCATTTTATTCAGAATGCCTTTGCGTGCGTTGAATTGGGTCATGATGCTACCGAGATACTCATCGGGAATATGGACGATGACCTTCTCAAAGGATTCATGGATTTTGCCATGGATGACTTTCGTGATGATTTCGGGTTTGGATACACATAGTTCAAAGCCTTCGCGTCGCATCTTTTCTAAGAGAATAGACAAATGCAATTCGCCCCTACCGTTGACTTTGAACCCTTCTGTATGATGCAGTTCCTCCACTTCCAGACCGACGTTGGTCTCGAGTTCCTTCATGAGTCGCGCCCGGATTTGTCTTGAGGTTACTTGGGTGCCGATTGTGCCGGCAAAGGGAGAATCGTTGACCAATATGTTGATGGACAATGTGGGTTTGTCAATGGCAATCATGGGCATGGGCTCGCAGAAGTTCTCTTCGCATAACGTCTCGCCGATGGAGATATGGGGTATGCCTGCGAAGATAACAATATCCCCCGCGAACGCTTGCGCTTTATCAACGCGTTTCAAACCTTCATTGACAAAGACTTTAGTCACTTTCACACGGAGGGTTTTTCCGTCTCGTTTGCTTAAGATATATGTTTTTCCACTGGATAGGGTGCCCCTGGAGATGCGGCCAACGCCGAGACGACCGAGATAGTCATCATAGAATAATGAGGAGACCTGCAAGATCAATGGCTCGTCTGAGTTATCGGGATAACCTTGAACATGTTGGAAAATACAGTCAAACAATGGATCGAGATTCTTGCCTTCATCATGAAAGTTTTTCATCGCGATGCCATCGCGTGCGATTCCATATATAATGGGAAAATCGAGTTGTTGATCCGTTGCGCCCAATTCGACGAAGAGGTCAAAACACATATCGACGACTTCGAGTGCTCGCTCATCACGCTTGTCGATTTTGTTGATGAAAACGATCGGTTTCAAGCCAATCTGTAATGATTTTTGGAGGACAACCCGTGTCTGTGGCATCGGACCTTCACTGCTGTCGACCAGCAGAATCACCGTGTCTACCGTATTCATAATCCGCTCGACCTCACTCGAGAAATCGGCATGACCCGGGGTGTCGACAATATTGATTTTCGTGCCGTTGTGTTCTATCGAACAGTTTTTGGAGTAGATGGTGATGCCGCGTTCTCTTTCGATGTCATTGCTGTCCATAATCTGTTCAATCATGACTTCGTTGTCGTGAAATATATGGCTTTGTCGCAGCAAGGCATCGACCAAAGTGGATTTGCCGGCATCCACATGGGCGATGACGCCGATATTGATGATGTTTTGATTTCTCATGGGTTTCATTCCTAACTTTCTTTCAGAAAAACGATTCAAACAATTAAGTTTATCACATTTCTGAGAAGAGTAAAGAGAATTTCTTTTGAGGAGACAACAATCATGAATAATCGTGCAACAATCGATGGTATGTCCGCTTTGCCGAGTCTTAGCTATCAAGACAGATCTATTGTTCTTATTGCCTGCGGGCATGTTTGCTTCTTTCACATTTTTGGGAAACACGATGGGGATCGGATACGTCATAGGAGATATTCATCGCGGCGAGCTGAGCAATCATCGGTGCCATGTCCGGGATATTCGGGAGTATTCCAAAGGGCAAACGCAGGTCATGGAATGAAAGTCAAACCCATGGACCTTGTGGTGTTCTGTTCTATCATGACAGAACATTCAAAAAAGGCTAAAACGATTAGCCTTTTTTGGTGTATGTGAAAAGTGAAGAATCTTATTGATGTCGGGCGATATTTGTGATCAGCCTAACGAGAATCTCAACGGCTTGATCCATCTCTTGGATGGAGACGAACTCATAGGGTCCATGGAAATTGTAGCCGCCGGTTCCAAGGTTGGGACAAGGCAACCCCATATAGGTGAGACGCGCACCGTCCGTGCCACCACGGATGGGCTCGATAAGCGGCGTGATTCCACATGATTGAATGGGTTCGATGGCGAGGGCGACGATGTGTTGGTTCTGATCAATAATCTGACGCATATTGTAATAGGAGTCTGTGATTTTGACGCTGCATGTGTGGGGACCGTATTGTTCATTGAGCAATGCACTTGCGCGAATGAAATCTGCTTTTTGGGACTCGAACAAGCGGGTATCATGATTGCGGATGATATAAGTCATCACGGTTTTCTCAACGCGGCCTTCGACTT
>JBAZGL010000065.1:0-6712 GCA_041652855.1 Candidatus Izemoplasmatales bacterium | reverse complement strand
CCGGTTGAATGTCAAAACGATTACAAGCAACACGACCGAAATCGCCGAAGCATACCCCATCTCGTAACGGGCAAACCCATAATCGTTCATATGATCCACGACAAGCCAACCCGCCATCTGCGGGGGTGGAAAGGATCCGGACAATGCGGAGGCCATGCCTGCGGCGTTAAACGTTCCCACCAGAGCCATGACCGCGCCGAACAACATCTGCGGTTTCATAGAGGGAATGGTGATATAGAATATTTCTTGCCATTTCGATTTCATGCCATCGACATAGGCGGCTTCATAGAGTTCTTTGTTCACATTCAAAATTCCGGACAACATCGCCAAAAATCCGACCGACATCGAACTCCATATTCCTACGAAAACCATGATACCAAAAATGAAGTGCGTGTTTTGTAGCCACTGAACCGGCTCATTGATGAACCCGAGGTTCAACAGAAAATAGTTGAGATACCCCCGTTGGTCTCCACTGAACACGACTTTCCAGATCACCGACATCAGTACCCCGCTCGTCAATGACGGAGAATACAGGATAATAGCGATGACTGTCCGGACCTTATGCGTGAGTTGCGCCAACAGCCACGCCATCAAAAACGAGATCAGATAGCCGACGGGACCGATGATGAGCGCATAACGGATCGTCGTTGGCAACGCATATTGCATGAAGTCGGAGTCTTGAGTGAAGAGCCGAGCGAAATTACGGAAACCGATCAATGTCGGAAAATTGATCGTATCGAAATAGGTGAGCGACAAAATCGCGGATATGATGATCAACAAAACGATAAACGTGAAAAAGACAATCAGATACGGCGTTAAAAAAGCGTACGCGGAGTTCCATTTTTTAGGTCTTGTCAATACGAGATCCTTACGCATCATCATCACCCCAAATCCATCGCGTGATATTCCGATCCAAGGGAACGATGTAGTCCTTGCCATTGGGATTGGTCGATGATTTATATCCGAATTCCTCGAACTTCCGATTCAACTCGCGCGTGATTCGCGGAATCGATTCGTTGATTGCGACCGATGGATTCATCAAATCGATGACGACCTTGTTCCAGATATTCGACAACTCCCGTTCGACGATGTAACTACCCGGCGTCACGGCGGGAGTGCGTGCATGAATCGCTTGAGCCAGCATCGGTTGTTTGATTTCTTCTTCCCATACAGATGCTTCCAACGCATCCATGTTCGCGGAAACCACCAAGAACTTCTCACCGAGATTCGTCTTGATATTTTGCATGAACTTGATTTGCGTCTCCGTCTGATTCCACCATTTGATCAATTCCCATCCTTCTGCTTTCAGGTTGGAATTGGCGAACAGAATCGAAGCTTTACCATAAGCCGGCGCATCGCGATTGACCTGGTCTTGATTGTCTTTGATACCCGGGATCACGCTGACACCCCATTGCCCCGAAAGTTCGGGTGCGGCATACTTGAGTTGCAAAAACAGATCCACGGTGGAAATGCCGATCGGAATGCTGCCACTGCGGAAATGCTCGAAGAATGATGACACCTGAAGGGGCAAATTATGAATGGTAAAGAGGTCCGTCATGAATCTGATAGCTTCAACGGTAATGGGTTCCTTCAGTGTGGTCTGAATCCCGTCTTCCGTATAGATTTCTCCGCCGAACTGATAAATCAGCGGCGTGGTCGTTCCATAACCTTTGAACGCTGCGTCTCCGCCTAAAGGATGGAAAAAATTCATCCGATGGCTTTGAAGCATCGGCAACATGTTGATGACATCTTCCCACGTATCGGGAACCGACAGGTTGAGATAGTTCAAAATATCTAGACGATAATACAATAAATACATACTTTGTGTTTCCGGAATCCCGTATACACCGTCGCCGTGGATCAAGGTCGTAAAGTGGTTGGCCACATAATGGGAAGCCACCTCTTGAAAATCCGGATAGGTGGAAAGATCTTCCAGCATGCCTCGAAGCGCATACGCGTATGGCACCCACGTATCAAGACTGAGCACGACATCGGGATTATCCTGTGTCGCATTGCTCAGAATGATTTTTGAAGCATCGCTCAAAATTGAGCACTTGACCTCGATTCCCGTGTCGCGCGTGAATTCGCGGTCGATCATGCTTTGAATAATATCTAGATACAACGAAGACTGACCCACCCACACCTCGAGTGTGTTTTCACCGACATCGCGTTGATTGTAGCGCGTATCGAAAAATGAATAGAAAAACGCTTTGATCCCGTGCCACAGTCTCACGAAAAAACTTCCTGTCGGCCGAGGCAATGCCACGTCATTATAGAAATAGAACGCATCGATTGAAAGCGGTTGGTTCATCATCGCACCGATGGCATTACCAATCAGCTGATAGCTCGAACCGCTGCCTTCACTGAACTCCATCAAACGAGAACCGAGTTTGTTTGGCGTCCGTGCGAGCCTTCTGAGTTGTTTGCTTGCCACAAGCAATGTCGAAGTTTGTGGTGAACTCGACATCCCCGTGTCCAACGCGTTGATCGTCTCGTAAATCGCTTCGCATTGATCCGCAAAAAGCAAAAGGTCTTCCGTGAGGTTGGGCAAATATTTGAGCAAGTTCCAGTCAAGGGCATCGTCGGGGTTTCCTCCGGTAATCGTCTGAACCCGTAAACCGATGTCATTGATTTGGTCCATAATCGTATACAACTGATTGATCATCGGCGTCAGATGACTCAACGTCGAGGCGAAACTCAGAGTGTGTTCGCCTTCTGTCAAATAGAACCAATAATCTTCTTCCTCACCAATCGTCAGGACATTCCATTTCTTGGCTGTAGGGAAGAGCACTTCATCCATTTCCGAGAAAAGCAACTCCCCATCGATCATGATGCGCTTGCCGACGGCGATGCCGGGATTCGATGACTGGAGGTTCTTGAATGCCAGTTGGTAATAACCCGTCTTGGCGACAGAAAATTGATACTTGACTTCTGATCCCCCACGGCTCATCGATGACCCGTCGAGTTGATTCAAAACGCTGTGGCGATACGCATAAGGCGTCATCGCACTTTCTTTATAATAACTTGATTTGATCTCAAGATCGCTTTTTTCGATGAAGGATTCACCTTGAATGGTGATGATTTCCCCATCGGAATACGACTCAAGTCCTTGGGTTTGACTGCGGTAAGCGGCATAATCCGCCACTTCTTCCGTGCCCTTGAGATAGAGATCTCCAAGCTTGATGGCTAAGTTGATGGCTGTGAAACGCAGTGTGTTGCTGCCGGCTTCCAATAAAAACACATAGTTTCCACTGGTTTGATTGTTGTAATCATCGAAATAGTACTT
This sequence comes from Candidatus Izemoplasmatales bacterium, assembly GCA_041652855.1. GTDB lineage: Bacteria > Bacillota_I > Bacilli_A > Izemoplasmatales > Hujiaoplasmataceae > JAAYZB01. The sequence goes on along the minus strand of JBAZGL010000065.1, from coordinate 3,426 downwards.
ATTCCACTCGCGTACCGATATGGCACTTGGCAACAACTCGTTCCCATAGCGATTATAACGATCTTCTTCTGCGAGCGGCACGACTTTCCATGTAACCCCCAATTCCATGCTCGACGCTTCGTTGAACAAAGGCGCGCCATTGACTTCGAAACTGACCAGCGGTACCGTATAGAAATCACTGACGACGATAAAGTCGAGTCCGATCTCATACAGACCCGTTTCACTCACGCTGACTTGATATTCGACGGATGACCCTTTCGGAAGAACGGCCACTTGTGTGCCGTAATCATCGGTATCTGTTTCAAATACCGTATCTGGATTAGCTGCGATCTGATCCACTAAGGGAATCCGCACCTCATCCAATGACACACGGGATGAGGTTTGTTGCCAATTCGTAAGGACGCGATAATAATTCTGGTTACGGAAATAACTTGAAGAGACTGTGGTTTCAGACGTATCAGGCAATGGTTCCGCGTGAATAAAAGCCAGCCGTGTGGATCCAGCTAGAAGACACATTCCCAGACTCAATATAAGCACCATGATCTTCTTCAAGTTATTTCCTCCCCAAACACAATGTGTGGTTTAACTAGTTTTGAAAATCCTCGATTAATGCATCCAACGCTTCTCTTGCAATCCGCATCGCCAGAACCGCTTCGGCATGCACCGTTTCCCGTACGGCCGCATAGGTCGTTTCTCCGTTGATGACATTCGTGATGTACGGGCCGACAACTGAATCCGCCTCGTCCCATCCGACAGTTTCCTTGTTGACCCAGAATCCACCGTTTTTCAGTGATTCGATAAACTCGTAGGATACAAATCCGGGTGCAGTGATGCCGTAAGGAATGTTATCCCACAACCGATTGACTCCATAACCGTCGATACCATAATCGACCACGGGATATCCATAATTGTTCGCCGATATCGATACCATTTCGGAGAAGTCTTCAAACAATTGGAAGCGCGTGACCTGACCTGGTTCGCTATAAGACATCCACTTCAGCAATTGATATGCCGCAGCTTTATGTTGCGATGTATAGGATATGCCTGCGATGTCCGTGTTGCCGCCGGTGATGCCGTCGGGTCCGGGATAGACATCCCATTCAAACAACATTTGAGAGAAATGGTTCTTTGCGCTCCATGAAGCTTCCCGCCACAAAGCAACCTTGCCATTGTATGTGGGTTGGTAGGTAGGATCGAGATACCATTCTTCCAAGGTTGCCTCAGATAAACCCGCCACACAATAACCACCACTGACCGCATCATGCAATTTATTCATTGCGGTGAGAAATACGGGATCATCAAAGTGGAAATCTGTACCATCATACGTATATGCGTACCAGCCAAAGGCTTCTTGAAGTTCATCAGGATTGCTTGCTGCGCGAATTTTGAGAATCTTAGGCAGCTCACGGGAATAGAATTGACATTGATACATTCCCAAGGTATGCGTGTTTTCATTGGTCGCGGCCATAGCAATGGCTTCAACTTGTTCATACGTCCAGTCATAGTTTGGAATCTGGATCCCGGCCGCATCCAAGATATCGAGGTTCACGATCCATAATTGCGGATAAATGAATGTCGGCACCGCGTATCTCACGCCATTGTAGATTCCCAAATCCTTCACGGAGTTAAAGATATAGTTCGTGTCCGGGTCATTATTGAAAAATTCCGTGACATCCGCAAGGATGTTGTAGGGTAAGAAGCTAGCCAGTCGCTTGATCAAGAACACATCGGGTAGGTTGTTCGCTTCTGACAACGCCAGAAAACTGGCATCCCACATATCATCACCGCTGACGATCTGCATCTCAACCGTGATATTGGGATACGCCTCCATGAAGGCGTTGACCATCAAGGATTCAATCGTGACCGCGTCCGCGTCCGTATGTTGCCAGGAAGCATATCTCAACGTGATCTGTTCCTCTTGCCAATCGGGAACTCCGTTACCATCTTGATCCCAAAAATCCGTTGTCGGCATCGTTGAGATGGTCGTGGAGGATGAAATTGTCGTGGTCCCACCTGTCGTTGGGACTAAAGTCGTCGGCCCGCTCACATGCGTTCCGGAATTCGTCGTGGGAACACCTGTGACCGAACCCGTTGACGGTAAGAGCGTCGATGATTGTGTCGGTCCCTGAGATGTCTGTTGTGTCGGTGCAAGCGTTGTCTGTTGTGTCGGGGTAATAGTTGTCGCACCGTTACACGCGATAAATGTCAAAATGAAACTCAATGAAACAAATAACGCAATCCATTTTTTCATGTCATATCTCCTTCTAATCTTTTATTAGTATGAATGCAACATCCGTTGCCAAATCACCGAAATCAAGCATGACTGCCTCTGTATCCACGTGCACGCGGTATGAGGATTGAATCAACCCCGTCACGGTATCGAAGACCATTACTTGATAATCGCCGTTACCGACCGAAATAGTGCAGGAGGCATTCTCGATTACATCCGGGGCTCGGTTGTAATACGTCCATTGTTTGTGGTACATGTAGCCGTAGACCCGTTCATCAGTCACATAACCGATCACACCTATATTGTTATCGGATGTCACAAGATAGGGATCCGTCGCAATCAAGGAGTAGGCGGTATGTCCCAAATCCATGTATTTGAGGTAACTCCCGATACCTTCAAAACGATACCATAGATCATATTTATCGATCCAGGAATCCCACCACCAATGCATGGCACCCCCGCTCCCGCCACCGAGAATTCCCGCCCATAGGCCTTGGTGGAGTGTGATACCGAAAGGATCCTTTTGATATGTCTCCTTACCGCCCCGCCAATCCACGCCGATTTCACCGAAGAAAACGGGTTTGTTGTAGCGGGTATACAATGTCTGTGTCTCTTGCAATAATTTCTGGATCATGTTCACATCATAATATTGATAACTATGGACCGCGCAGAAATCGATGGAATCTAAAGCGTATGCGTCCGTGCCATAGGTGTATTTGTAGCTGGTTGTCACCATGTGGTTGTATGGGTCATGTTCTTTCAGAAAACGGGACATCTCGCGGTGCCAGGGCGTGACTACGCCACTACTGTACCCGTCGACCCAATCCACTTCGTTGAACAGTTCCCAAGCGAATACGTTTTCGCTATGACCATAACGGGCCAAAATATACAATAACTCGTTTTTGTAAGCCCGTTTGGCTTCGAGATTATAGAAGAACTGAATCGGAAGTTCAAGCATGCCTCCATTGGCGACATTGTAGGGGTTGATACTCCAATTGGGATTCGTGACCGCTGAAAACTGACCGTGATTGATCAGCGTCAACATGATGTAGATATCGTATTCCTCCGCGAATTCGAACAGATAATCGAGGCGAATCGCCATGTTTTGACGGCTATCAAAATTGATATATGAATCCCGATGCAAGGCGAACGTATTTTGCGATAGCCAGATACGGACATAATTACCACCAAACTCC
>JBAZGL010000064.1:0-6721 GCA_041652855.1 Candidatus Izemoplasmatales bacterium | reverse complement strand
TTGAATGATGTGCTCTACTACATCTTGTATTACAGTTTTCAGGTGTTGCGGGTATATTTTTACATCATGATCGTCACGATCATCCTCAGTTGGACTCCTTTGAGAAACACTGGATTCTATAACATCATGGATAAAATCAGTTCCGTATATCTTCGTCCGTTCCGTGGATGGCTGGTCATCGGTCAAATCGATTTGACGCCGATGTTCGGATTGATCATCTTTCAAATCATTCTCTCGTTCATATCACGCGCAATCTAAACCAATATACCTTGTATTCACAACCATTATCGGTTATAATGACACTAATCAAATTCAAATCGATGATTGGGACGCGGATCCCGTTACAAGCGACGACAGAGACCTTGCATATCGCTGAGAGCAAGGACACTTGTTCGGAAGATCCATCACCCAAGAGAGGAACGATGAATCAAGTAATCGTTCACGCATGCCAGCGTTATGGGCAATAAGTGCTAGACTCGTTCTAGAACAAAGGTGGTACCGCGGTTATTCATCGTCCTTTTCAAGGATGATTTTTTTTTGGAGGTCATAACATGGAAGGCAAAAAAAACTATAAAGACACACTTCTGATGCCGAATACGGATTTTCCGATGCGGGGAAATCTGGGGCAGAACGAACCGGTCATCCAAGAACGCTGGGCAGCGTTGAATCTCTACCGTTTGGTCATGGAGAAAAACCAGGATCGACCGCTCTATGTCCTTCATGACGGACCGCCTTACGCGAACGGTTCGATTCATGCCGGAACCGCCCTCAACAAGGTCCTCAAGGATTTTGTCATCCGCTTTCAAAACATGTCCGGAAAGCGCGCACCTTATATTCCCGGTTGGGATACGCATGGATTACCGATAGAAAATGCGCTTTCACGGGATAAAAAGGTGAATCGCAAAGAAATCGACATCGTTCAATTCCGTGACATGTGTCGCGAATATGCCTTAGAACAAATCGATATCCAACGCAATCAGTTCAAACGTTTAGGTGTCCTCGGCGAGTGGGAACATCCCTACATCACGATGGACAAAGCCTATGAGGCGTCGCAATTGCGGCTTTTTGCGGAAATGGTCGACAAAGGGTTGATTTACAAAGGGTTGAAGCCCGTATATTGGTCTCCGTCCAGCGAATCGGCGCTGGCCGAAGCGGAAATCGAGTATCATGACGTGACATCGCCATCGATCTACGTGGCAATGCCCGTGAAAGAAGCCAAAGGCTTGCTTCCCAAAAATTCTGAACTTCTGATTTGGACGACGACTCCGTGGACTATTCCAGCGAACCTAGCCATTTGTGTGGGGCCGAATATCGAATATGTTGTCGCAAGAATCGATGGCGAGCGGACTTTTGTCATGGCCAAATCGCTTGTGGATTCTTTAACGCAAATACATGAATGGAATCAAGTCGAAGTGATCAACACCTATTTTGGTTGGGAACTCGAAGGCATCACTTACCGGCATCCTTTATATGATCGGTATTCTCCAGTTATTTTAGGCGATCATGTGACCACAGAGGATGGAACGGGATTGGTCCACACAGCACCCGGACACGGTGAAGACGATTTCATCGTGGGTCAGGCGAATGGGCTTGAGGTCTTTTGCCCTGTGGATGCCCACGGGATGATGACGGCTGAGGCGGGTGAACGCTTCGCGGGATTGTATGTGGATCAATGCAATGACGAAGTCATCAATGCTCTCACTGAAGTCAAAGCATTATTGAAGAGCATTCGTATTGTCCATAGCTACCCACATGATTGGCGGACCAAGAAACCCGTGATCTTTCGAGCGACACCGCAATGGTTCGCCTCGATCGATCAACTCAAAGAGCACATTCTGAAGGCGATTCAAACCGTTGAATGGCATCCTGCTTGGGGCGATATCCGTCTTTCCAACATGATCAAGGAACGAGGCAGCTGGTGTATATCCCGACAAAGAACCTGGGGTGTGCCGATTCCGGCCTTCTATACCGAAAAAGAAACCGCTATTCTCGATAAAAACGTCATTTTGCATGTTGCGAAGATTGTGGCGGAAGAAGGAACTAACGCCTGGTTCCAGCGCAGCGCGATAGAGTTGCTTCCCGATGGCTACACGCATCCCGATTCTCCCAATGGCATCTTCACCAAGGAAACCGATATTATGGATGTCTGGTTTGATTCCGGATCGAGTCATCACGGTGCCATGATAGATAGAGGACAACCCTATCCTGCCGATATTTATTTAGAAGGTTCGGACCAATATCGAGGCTGGTTCAATTCAAGCCTCACGACCGGTGTCGCCACCCAGGGCGAAAGTCCGTATCGCACATTGGTGTCTCATGGTTTCGTCTTGGATGGCGAAGGTCGAAAAATGTCGAAGTCTCTGGGTAATGTCGTGGATCCCAACAAGATATCCAACACTTTGGGTGCGGATATATTCCGTCTTTGGGTCGCAAGTGTCGATTATCAAGCCGACGTCCGTCTTTCCGATGACTTGCTGAAGCAAGTGGCGGAATCGTATCGCAAGATTCGCAACACTTTCAAGTTTCTGTTGGGCAACCTGGCTGATTTTCATCCGGTTCACAATGACGTTGTTTATCCGGATTTGGGCGAGATTGACCAATACATGCTGCTAAAACTCAATCGTTTGATTTCCGAGGTCATCGAGTGTTATCGAGAGTTCTGTTTTGATGATGTCTATCGCAAAATCAATAATTTCATCTCGTTCATCTCATCATTCTACATGGATTTTGCCAAGGATGTACTCTACATTGAACGTGACAATGATCCGAAGCGTCGTCGGATCCAAACGGTTTTCCACCGCATCCTCGATGCATTGCTCCGATTGCTGACACCGATGATTCCGCACACGACTTCGGAAGCCTATCATTATCTGCCTTTCAAGACGGCACAGGATGTTTATCTACTTGATATGCCTTCGGTGGCGGATTATCCGACCGAAATCGAAGTCGACTACGACCGGTTCATGGATGTTCGCGAAGTAGTCTTGAAGGCGTTGGAAATCGCTCGAAACGACAAAATCATCGGTAAAAGCCTGAACGCAAAAGTCATCCTGTATCCCCATGGAGATACAGCGAACCTTCTTAAACGCCTCGACGTCGATTTGGCTCAAGTATTCATCGTGTCTCAAGTTGAAGTGCGGAGTGAGGGAAGCAGAGGGTACCATACGGAATCTCTGTCTGTTGAAGTGCTTGCTGCAGAGGGCGAAACGTGTGAACGCTGCTGGCAGATCAACCCGACCATCGATGAGGAAGGACTGTGTCCGCGTTGTCACAACATCGTTCGCGGATGAGCCACTGAGTGAACTTGCGCCGGTGCTGGATGCACCGGCTTTTACGTGGCAATCATTTGACTTTTGAGTGTGGATTTAGTATACTAAATCCGCCATGAAGGTTTATTTTTTGCCAGAGTGATGAGAATAAATAATAGGGTGTCAAGGAGAGTGCAAATGAAACTGAATGAATATATTGACCACACATTTTTACGGCCGACCGGCACATTGGCCGATATCGACACATTGATCGATGAAGCCATCCAATACCAGTTCAAAAGCGTCTGCGTTCATCCCGTTTTTGTGCCTCATTGTCGTCAGAGACTTGAAGGCACCGGCGTGCGGGTATGTACAGTCGTAGGTTTTCCCTTGGGGCAAAACACGACCGCGACAAAAGTGTTCGAAACATTGAATGCCATTCACAATGGCGCGGATGAGATCGATATGGTGATCAATATCGGAGATGCCAAGACGGGTCATTGGGAACGGATCAAGGAAGAAATCGATGAAGTCGTGAAGGCCGCTGGAAATCATCTCGTGAAGGTTATCATCGAAACGTGTTATCTCAGCAAAGAAGAAATCATCGAAGTCTCGAAAACCGTGGCGAAAACCCAGGCCGGATTCATCAAGACTTCGACGGGTTTTGGTCCTGAAGGTGCCAAAGTCGAAGATGTCAAATTGATGAAAGAATATGGCGCAGGCAAAGAAGTGAAGGCTTCCGGAGGCGTGCGATCACAAGCGGACTTGGTCGCAATGATTCAAGCCGGGGCAACACGGATCGGTACGTCGAGTGGCGTTAAGTTGCTTCGTGACGAGCATGGAGATGGCTACTGATGGATACGGACCATACATCCATCATTGAGGCGACACTTTCGTATGTCAGCCCCATATCCGTCAAATCCATTGGTCTATTGAGTGCCATCTACACAGGTGTCATCGTTTTGTTGATGATTATTCTACAGATTGGTCTCATCTGGTATGTTCCGCTCATCTCATTTTTCATGTTCTCTTTATATTTCTTTGTAAAGCAAAAGTTCATGAAGCGACAGACTAACAAAATGCTCATGATGCATCAAGCATATTTGACTTCGCAACATCCGCAGATGACGTGTTTTGTTCCAGTTCTTGGCAAGCGTGGCATATCACTTTACCTGAAGCAAGCTTCGCTCGTGTTGGAAAACGAGCAGGTGTTCCTTGAGGTCTTTCACTATCAATCCCGCAAGAAATTACCTGATGAAAGCATTCGCTTGCTTCTGGGAGACGATTTTTTGATCTCTGGATTGATGCCTATGCCCAAGCATGGCGTCACCCTCGTTGAATCGACGATCCAGGATCAGCCATTCCCATTCGCAGTGGTCAACCATCCGACGGTCAACTCATGTTTGCAGTCACAGACGACACCTATAGAAAAGGAAGTGAAGTAATGGCTACTCCTCACATTCAAGCTCAAAAACACGAAATCGCAACCACCGTGCTTATGCCTGGAGATCCGCTTCGCGCTCAGTATATCGCGCAGACATTTCTCCAAGATGTCCACCAGTTCAATTCGGTCAGAAACATGTTTGGATATACCGGAACCTATCAAGGAAGACGGATATCGGTCATGGGTTCAGGAATGGGCATGCCATCGATTGGTATTTATGCGTACGAGTTGTTCAAATTCTATGATGTTGAGCGGATTATTCGGATTGGTTCAGCAGGTTCGTATTCTAAGGAACTCAATCTATATGATACGTTACTCGTGACGGAAGCGTATAGTGAATCCAATTTTGCAAAAGCCCAAAACGGGGAACGCCTGCATATATTAAAAGCCTCAGCGAAACTCAATCACGAACTTGAAGCGATCGCTGATCGGCTACACATCCCTTTGACAAAGGGACGCGTGCATTCAAGCGACGTGTTCTATCGTGAAGATGGAACTTTATTTCAAAAATTATACGAGAAGCATATGTGCCTGGCTGTCGAGATGGAGTCGTTCGCATTGTTTCATACGGCAAACGTCTTGAATAAACAAGCAGCGTGTTTATTAACGATATCTGATTCTCTGGTGACACGGGAAGAGACGACTTCCGAGGAACGTCAGACCGCATTCACACACATGATGAAGATTGCTCTTGAACTTGCTTAATCATGACGTGGATGTTTATCTCAGTAAACATCCATTATTCTAGGGAGAACGGATGAAACTCATACAAAAAACCATTCATAACATTCCCGTCCACTATCTTTTGACGAACCAGTTCAAAGAAGTGGTTATTTCTATCAAATTCATCGCCGATTTTGATTCTAATCAGATCAATGAACGTGTGCTCATTCCCGATTTGTTGTGCACATCGTGTCAAAAATACTCATCGCAAGCACGACTTCAGACACATCTGGATACGATGTATGGGGCGCGTCTGGGTGGAACCACCTTCACAATTGGAAAGCAAAGTGTGATCTCTTTTGACATCGCGTTCGTGAATGAGCGATATCTTCCGAGAAATCCGAAAATTTTCGCTCAGGCGATGGAACTGATGCAAGACATCATTTTGCGGCCTAAATCCGATGCGAAAGGGTTTTTATCCAGCGACTTTTCACGCGCGAAACGATGGCTGAAAGACGAGTTGGAGGCGATTTATCACGATAAACAGGCATATGCTTTTGAACAAATGAAGCGTGTCATGTTTCCTGATGAGATTTATCGCTATAACGACCAAGGAAACATAGAAACCCTTGCTAACGTGAATCGCACATCGCTTTATGAATCCTATCAAATGATGTGCAAAAATGATATGAAGGAAATCTACATCGCTGGAGATTTCGATCCCGATGTTGCCGATCAGTTACTTGAAAACACGTTCCATCAGGTGAAGATGGAGCGGAATTTTTGTTGGATCGATGATGAAGAAAAGCCCTTCAATGAGCCGCGTATCGTCCATCAGGAGAGCGATGTTGCCCAATCAAGAATCATCGTAGGTTATCGTACACCGGTGCGGGTTGGGGATCCTTTATATGAGGCGATGCTCCTGCTCAATAATCTTCTTGGTGAATCAGACCAGGCAAGACTCTTCACGGAGATCCGTGAGCGGAAGCAGCTGAGCTATGATGTTTCAAGCGCATATTCAGGCAATAAAGGCGTGATGTTCGTTTTTGCCGGTGTCACATCCGGGATGGAAGCGCGAGTCGTCAACGCCATCACACGGATCGTGGAAAAATTCGAGACTATGTGTTTGACGGAGCACGAACTCTCACTTGCGAAGGAATCTTTGAAGAAACGCATCATCGAGACTTCGGAGTCTTTGCCGCAACTACTGGGTCGAACGTTTCGTAATCTGCATCTGTTCAATCGGGATATCTCCGTTGAAGAGATGCTTGATCGCATTGATCGGACAACTGTAGAAGCTGTCGTCAGTGCCAAGAATCTGTTGAGAAGAGATACAACGTATGTGTTAAGACGAGCGGGTGATCAC
>JBAZGL010000063.1:0-6843 GCA_041652855.1 Candidatus Izemoplasmatales bacterium | reverse complement strand
TTGGGCTAGTGTCGTGGGAGTGATTGTCGTTGGCTCATTCGATGTCATCGGATGCGTCGTTAGCACTTCAGTCGTCGGCGCTATGGTCGTTGGCGACTGCGTTGTCGGATATGTGGTCATCATCGATGACGCTGGTATGGAGGTCGATGAACCATGGGTTGTCGGAGTAGTGTTGGTTACAACCTGTGTTGTGAAATCAGAAGATATAGTGGTGATTGGAAAGGTCGTTTGATCATTGCATGCCGCAATAGCCAATGTCAGAAAAACGGCGAAGCCAACCATGATTAATTTGATACGTTTTGTCTTGTTCAATGAATATTCCTCGCTCAAATAGATGATTTGCGAATGTGAGAAAACGTTTTCGCGCCTTCATAATACATTATGAAAAGCGCTAAGTCAACGGGTTTTATCGCATTTGTCCAAAAAACAAGACATCGTCTATTATGTCGCACGATTTTATCCATCAATTCCTTGAAGGATCACATATCATAGGTTTGCTTGGAAATCAAGCCGCAATTTGTACGACTCAATTCTTGTGTGTAACCCCTAAAACATTCATCTATTGTTCTTAATTATAGCCAATAAAAAACACCCTTGCAAATCGAAGAGTGTCCGTGTCAGCGTATGAACGATTGTGAGAAATATCTTTTCTTCAGAAATTCATAATTTATAATCTTCAGGATTAATCTTAAAAGAGTCCTCATCATAAAGCGCTTGGTTTATTTTTTGAGAGGGCTCGTCCTTTGCTTCATTGATGATTTGCATTTTTACATCACTCTTTGGAGCATCAGAAGTATGCTCCTTGCCTAGCCGCTTGGAAAACGAAAACAGTGAAATCACGATCATCACGCTCACCACCCGCGAAACCCCATCCCATGTGGCATCATCCAGGTTTATATTCGAGCGAAGAATGCGAAAAACAATAAATGAGATGATTATAATGAAGGGGAAAATATATTGTTTCTTCATAAAAACCTCTTTCTGATTTTCTTAGATCCTGAAGTGAAGGGCAAATATTTATTGACATCACTTGCCGTAATCAAACGGTAGTGAGGATGATAATATTGTTTGAATGAAAGGGTATGAGTTGGTGTGATATCGCTATGATCTAACCATTGATCGAGTTGATCATATATTGTCGGAATATCGATGTTTTTTGGATGTTTCCTGTGAAAATGACATAAGAGCGCAAGCTGATCGACAAGTATTGTAATATCGCTATTTTGAGCGATTTTCGACTTTTCTGTCGCGCGAAGAAACAGATGTGCGAACGTCGCACAGTCAACAATTCCTTCCCGGATTACATCAAGCGAGACCCAATACCAATCCGGGCTGATCTGATGAATGAGCGGCATTTGAGATTCTCCCTCTTGCAGTTCCTTGATGAGTGCACCGATGATACTTTCATGTGTACAGGTCAAAACGAAATGCCGCGGACCAAATGTGCCTTGATAAATGATTTTCAAATAATCAGCGGTTTCACATTTCGAGAAAGTATCATGGAATGCGTGATAGTACTCGAGAATCGATTGTCCTTCAGGTGTCTGAGACAGTTTTTTCCCGATTTGTTTGAGCGCATTTCGATAGATCTTCTTATCGAGTTTCGCTTCAATGCGGAGGAAACGTTCACGCAATACATCCACGTAGGCTTCAGTGCGAACAAACATCTTGAAATCGCGATAGGGTATCAAGCGATAATCGATGGTTTCACCTTCACATAGTGAGACTTTCGGTCGCTCGTGATTGATCCATACTAGAAACGATTCCACGATGGCATCTCGCGTCACGTACGTATCGATATGCTCAACCATTGTGGTATTGACCCGCAAACCAGTCTCTTCTTTGAGCTCTCTGATTGCGCCATCCCACATTGATTCTCCCATCAAGACGGAACCACCTGTAATTTCCCAGAAATTTCCATATTGTTTGTCGGGATGGCGCTTTGTGACAAGCACTTCTCCCAAAACATTGACCGAGTAGATTTCGACAACCCGATGAAAAACTCCATCAGGTAAAGCCTCGCCTCTTTTGAATGTTTTGCCGAGAAACATTCCATTGTGGTCAAGTCCGTCCCACCATTCATCATGCATACGGGCACCTCGCTTAGCCAACCGCCGATTGTAAAACGATATCATTGTACACTACTTTCTGAGAAACGCCAAGTCATTTCCCCCGAAATCAGCGCAGTCATGCCGATATGAGCGAAGGCTGCCCATCGTGAGTGCTCGAGATTAGCCATTGTCACAAATGCCATAATCACCAACTCTTTTCGAATCTGACACATAAATCGCATCATGACGATTTATGATTATGGCAGATATTCACTTTTGTGAAAGAGGATTCTATGAAAAGAACGCTCATTATGCTCGCGTTTGCATGGATGGCCATGTGTCTCGATTGCACGCTCGATGCACACGATCAACCGAGATCTGTCTCTGTTCAACCCGAAGATATCTTGGCTGTAGATTCAAATTAAGTCGATGACATAGTATTTAGCGATGAAGGCATATCATCGGCGAATGATGTCGCGATCATCACCCCTCATCTCGTCCAGATCGTCGCTGCTGGGGACGATCGATTGTCCGGTAGTTGTGCGAATGCTACCATCGGGGTAAACGCAGACGATGATGACATCATCTGACTCATTATAGATGATCTCCATCTCCTAACTGTCAATAGCCCCACGATTCTGATTCAGAATGCAAAAAAAAATCTTGAACCTGATGCCAAAGCAGTCCATATTGAAAATGACTTCTATTTACTGCATAGCACAACCCATATGTATTGAACTCTCAAAGTGTTATGACATATCATTGAATAAAGAATATATCCGCTTTCAAGGGCTACGGATAGAAATCAAAAAGGCAATGAAGATATCACACAACAAATCAAAAACCGACAAAATCGTTCATCACAGCCTTTCTGTCGGTTTTTCTTGTCCTTAACTGCAAAAGTCGGGACATATCATTTTCAAAACACGGCTTATTATTCAATCATCTTGATTGTAGTCTCATCTGGGTTGAGACGATCATATGCCCAATCCAAATGATTTACGGATATTTTTAGTCATCTGAACTCATTGGAATGGATTGAAGCTTCAAAAAAAATCAAAAATTGAAGTACGGACAATCCTGATAGACTCGTGGCAGCTTGTTTTCAAACACGTCCCAATCGAGTGTTTCAACCCATATGGCAGGTTCATTCGGAAATTTTTCGTGATTCAACCAATATATGAATCCCGTCTCATCGTATGATACTGAATTATCGTTGTCACTGGGACAATGCGTGTTGTCGATGATTTCGTAAGCCCGATCATCTTCATGACGATAAAGGCACGAAAGAAATTCCATGCAATAGTCCCTGAGATTAAAGGCAACGATATCTGGAACTAAATACACACTGGGTTCTGAATCGGCACTTAAGAGCACATGTTTCATTTCGCTCACCTCTTTTTTACGTTTGATTGTATATGACATGAATGAAAAAAGCAACTGAACATCAAAATCACCCCTTCCAAGTGGATCTAGTTCCAGGTGATAATTAGTCGATTATGCTAATTTGTCATCTCCTCACCCAAGAAAAACAGGTTTCTTCGATTCTAGTCGAGCGGTTTTCTTTCATCAAGAACACAGTATCTAGTCGCAGAAAGGTTGGCGGATGGCACGCGCACATTCCGCCTTGTTCCAGGAACACCGACGCAGACAGCATTTGGCGAAGATTTGTACATCAAGATCTTCGGCTCAGACTGATAAATTGAATCAAAAAAATGCAAATAAATCTTTTCTCACACCATAGTTCTGATACAGCACCTTTATGTTTTGAGGCCCTTTCTCATGATTGGGCCTTTTTCAGTGTTTAGAATCAATGTAAATCCACACTTTTCATACATTGCCACATGTCCACTGAAGTCAGAGGATCGATCACTGGATTCTATGTATGGATATGCTTCAACCACATCGAAACCTTCTATCTTTGCATCCTTGCATACCTGTTCCAAAAGACCAGTCGCAATCCCTTTTCTTTTCATTCCAGGAGCAACGACAAAACAGAAAATAGACTTCACTTTCAGATGTTCATTCGCCGGGTCCAAAGGCACGAAATCCATCAACCATCGCCATCCAGCGGATTTAAGACAATCCATCCTTGCCTGGGCGTTGCACCACCCCACCACTGTGTCGCCTTCATACGCGAGGTATCCTTGAATATTGTTGCCTTGGACATATTGGTAGGCGTATTTTCTTCTGTATTCGACAGTTGAGAAGTCTTTTCCCTCATAATCATCGTTACACCAACAGACACAATAACATTTATGTTCATCGACATAGGTATCGTGGGGTGTGGTATCGAAAAAGTGAATATAATCTTCGACTAATTCTGGTGTCAACCTGCGTATCTCAATGGCCATGTATTTCCCTCCGTTCCCATTCAAGAATAAATCATCGCTACTGGTTATTTGACAAAAGTGGACATTATGCATAGGAAGCCTAGATGATGGTAGTACACCCCATACAATCACGAAAACTGACTGATTCCGTACGATTCATTTCCCTCGCACACTATCATACGAGTCGGATAAATGGCTGCGATTGGATAAGGAAATGACTTTTGGATACGAATACCCATCTTCGTTCTTAAATTCGATCAATGTGATCTCTGCATGACCCAACGCAAAATGCGTACAAAAATGCGGATACGGTATGCTGAGCAAAAGCGATAAAAAAGCATATCCAAATCCTTGATGGGCAAAGAGGGCAACCCGATCACTATTTTCATTGACAACCTTGTATCTACTGTGACCTATATGTCGATATCCCAAACCAGCAAAAAAGCAATCGCTTTCAACTTGTATCCGACTCATTTCGACTTGGAATGGCTGATTTTCGAATTCGGGATGTTCATACCATTTTAATCCTAAATCAATAATCTCCTGCGTATGGAATAGTTCGATGGTCTTCTTTGATTGAAACAACCAACTCTTCCCTGATGGCGTGTCGATTGTCAGATTATTCCATACGTGCTTTTCATTCGCAAAATCTAAATATGTGATTTCCTTCTCGAGTCGCTCTGCGGTAGGTTTGGCCGTTAATATCGCTCTGTTTGAAGTCGATGAGAATATTTGGTCAACACCGTCAATGGATAAGCATGTTGCGACAGCTTCTGCTTGTTGCTTCCCGAGTTCAGTCAACCCGTCTGGGTCGTATGTGGGTTCTCCGTGTCTTATGTAGATGATCAGCATCCGTATTCTCCTAAGTTTAGATAATTATTTAATGATGATCTTATTGACGCTGCCAATCAGACCGCTTGAACAACAGTATTGGGGTTTGTTTGGTGCAATCAAAGATGTGATGGAGCCATGGGTGTGACCACATAACACCGCTTTAACTTCGTCTGATGAACAGACCAAGTGAATGAAATTGCTTGTGACTTCATCGCAATCCCGATCATTCATCGAATAATATGAGTCCAGTTTCATGAATTGATCACGATTATATTCTGTCATCATCGGTACATGCATCGTCAAAATAATCGGCTTCTTATAATCAAGCAATTGTCTGAAAGCGCTGAGTTGAGAAGGTTGAATCGTTCTCGTTGAATTATGGATGGACACTACGAGAAATTCATCAAACTCGACATAATTTAAGTCACAGTTGCCTTGACAAAGATCTTGGAACAACTCGGATGGATATTCATGGTTTCCACATAGAAACAAGTATGGGTTGTTAAGGCGTTTGATTGATTTTGCCAAATAAGCATAATTAGCCCGAGAGTAATAATCAATGATATCTCCCGTCAACAAGACTAAATCGGGCTGATTATTGTTCGCATATTCGATTAACTGAGCAAGGCACTCAGTGGATGGAAGCAATAACTCTGAATCATAATTTTCTTTAAACTTATGTGCGAAATCAAGCCGCTGTTTCAGCCATAATTTTTCTTGATTGATCGCCTTAGTTATTGATTGATGATCATCGTGTTGCTCATATGTAGCCACATGAACATCACTAAACTGGATCAATCTATGTTCCTTTGAAAGACCTAAATCTATATTTAGTAACTTTTCTTGTATGAAACTCATATTATCTCATCCTTATCCGTATCTAATCGTATAATATATCACTTATCACAACAGATATAAACAATCGCCGACTTTTTTTGTCATATGGACTCATTAGGGTCTTTTGATAATCCATAAAATGTATTTACGTCAATAAAGCGGACACACTAAGTAAGAATTTCTTTCTTTGAAAAATGCACTTCATAAGGTGTCATATAATTGATGGAACTATGGATCCTTCTTCTATTATAGAAGCCTTCGATGTAGCTAAATATAACTGTTTTTGCTTCTTCGTAATTTTTTAAGATAACTCGATTGAGCTTTTCTCGTTTGATAATCGAGTGGAACGCTTCAATCGGAGCGTTGTCCTGTGGAATCCCTTTACGTGAGTTTAAGTGAAGGATTCCGTTTGCCTGTAAGAACTGTTCGACATCATAACTAAGATATTGGCTGCCTAGATCCGACTGAACCATGATACCTCTTGTGTCATGTGTTTTATATACAGCTTGTCGTAATGATTCCAAAACGATCTCTTTGCACATATGTTTTTGATAGGAGTAACCGATAATCAACCGGGAATGCATATCCATGACACTGGCTAGACAGGCCCATCCGTCATAGACGGTCCAGACATAGATGATGTCCATCGTCCATTTCTGGTTAGGATAATCTGTACAGAAATCCTGTTCCATCAGGTTCTCTTTGTCATCTGGAGCCTTTTCTGTCTTTCCTGGTTTGTATTTCTTGGTCACGATAGAACGCAAGCCTAAGCGCTACATATAGGTGCT
>JBAZGL010000062.1:0-6877 GCA_041652855.1 Candidatus Izemoplasmatales bacterium | reverse complement strand
AGTCAGACCAATAGTCTCTAAAGATATCAACAATAGTATATCCTTGACGATTAATCTTAAGATTGGAATGTCGTAGATATTCATTGACAATGTTTACAGGATATGTGTTCACCATCTCACCCACCCTTATTATAAAGGAAAAACCCGTAGTTCAAAACCACAGGTTTTAGTAAAGGGTGATTTATCACCTATTTTTTATTCGTGTAATTGGATTCCATTTGTCGACTGACGCAAAAAAAGCCTTATTAGAAAATAGTTCTTGACATATGCCCATAATGACGTAAAATATAGGTGACAGATATTAACATATGTCCATTATAGGGGGGTGAACGCTATGCCTAGAAATGACGGAAGTGGGCCTTATGGCAATGGTCCGATGACAGGAAGGGGGCTTGGCTATTGCCAGGCGAATCGCAATGTTTCTTTCCGAAGAGGTTACAGATGTGGTGGTTATTTTGGTCAAGTTTTCGGAATGAATCAGAATCAAACTACATTGGAAGCAGAAAAAAAAGCTTTGGAAGTCCGCCTCGAAGCCGTTGAGCGAATGATTAAAGAAAGTAAGTAATTTGATGTCATCAATGAGGAGCATCCTATGATTATTGCATTACCTACACTCGGCAACACCCTTGACAGCCCTGTGTCGCCGCAATTTGGAAGAACGCCATATTTTTGTCTGTATGACCTCGAGTCCGACTCAGTCCGTTTTATTCGAAATGATGCGACAGAGAGTCAGGGAGGTGCCGGTGTCAAAGCTGCAGATTTGATCGTGAATATGGGAGTGGAGATTCTGATCGCCCAAAATGTGGGTGAAAAAGCACTTCATGTTTTTCGTCAATCGGGAATTGAGATATATGTTTCAAGAGCCAACCACATCACACTCGATATCGAAAGATACAAGTCGGGAAAGTTGACAAAAATCATTTCGTCCAATCCACAATGAATATTGGTTTTATTAGTGGTAAGGGCGGAACAGGAAAGACATATCTATCCGTTAACTTGGCTGCTCGGGTCAAGGGGAGTCTCTACTTGGATTGTGATTGTGAAGAACCCAATGGGCATTTGTTCTTTCGTCCTTCGATCGATAAGCGTCATATAGTGAATGCCTGTGGAGTATCTATTGACGCCAATCGGTGTGATGGTTGCCATGCGTGTGTGGATTTTTGCGTGTATAACGCTTTGGCAATGGCACGAAACAAGGCGATGGTGTTTCCCGATTTATGTCATGGATGTGGCGGATGCATACGCATATGCCACATGTGCGCCATTGAAGAGAAGCCTCAGTCAATCGGAGTCATCATGCAAGGCCATCATGATGACCACGGGGTGTTTTCTGGATTCTTGAACCCAGGAAAAGAATCTGCCGTGTTGATCATCAGACATATTTTTTCGCTTGCCCGAACATGGGGTGACGGATATTTTTTTGTGGATTGTCCACCGGGGAACGGGTGCCAGGTGATGGAATGCGTACATCACTGTGATTATATTGCGATAGTGGCTGAACCTTCTATTTTTGGTCTGTCAAATTTTAAAATGACGGTTCGTCTTACGGAGTCGATGGGTAAGCGTGCCGCTGTGATCATCAACAAAAGTATGGGTGATGATGATTTGATTGTGGACTATTGTCGTGAACATCATCTTCCCTTGGTGGGAACCATGCCGTTCGATCGCGCGCTGGCGCATATAAACAACGAAGCCAAAATAGCGGTGGATGAATCTTTCGAATATGCGCAGATTTTCGATGACATCTGGACACGTCTCAAAAGCGAGATTGAACGATGAAAAAAATACTGATTTTGAGTGGAAAAGGTGGCACAGGAAAAACGACGATTACCGGAGCTCTTGCGAGATTGCTACGGGTAGAATACGTAGTGGACTGTGATGTCGAAGCGCCAAACATCCATTTGTTATACCCCGATACCATTTTACACGAGATAGCT
Source organism: Candidatus Izemoplasmatales bacterium (assembly GCA_041652855.1). GTDB lineage: Bacteria > Bacillota_I > Bacilli_A > Izemoplasmatales > Hujiaoplasmataceae > JAAYZB01. The sequence goes on along the minus strand of JBAZGL010000062.1, from coordinate 4,940 downwards.
CCTTACTACGGTTTGGATAAGGCGTGGATCGATCCCGTGGCGTGCACGGGTTGTGGCAGTTGTTTCTCAGCCTGCCGCTTTGAGGCAATCCATCCGCATCAAGCCCATTTTGTTGTGGATGAGATGGCTTGTGAAGGGTGTCGAGTCTGTCAACTCGTCTGCCCCGAGTCTGCTATTCAAATGAAAAAGGTGGTTGGTGGGAAGATCTTTGCGTGTTTCGGAACTCCTAACTTGTATTCTGCCGAACTCAAAATGGGATCGGGGAACTCAGGATTATTGGTGAGCCGTATCAAATTGCAATTGGATGAACATATTCATGAAGATGCGATTGCACTTATTGATGGGCCACCCGGAATCGGATGCCCCGTTATTGCGTCGATCAAAGGCGTGGATTTCATCATTTTTGTCACCGAACCGTCATATTCGGGTCTCCACGATTTGGAACGTATCTTCAAAATGGTCAAGAAGCAATGTATTCCCTCAGCTGTCATCATCAACAAATATGATCTGCATGACGAAATCACCCAATCCATCATGGATTTCGCGGAGAAAGAATCGTTGCCAATTATTGGGAAAATACCCTTCGATCCTAGTGTCGTTCACGCACAAAACCAAGGTAAAACGATGCTTGATGCATCGTATAGCATCAACCAAAGCGTCAGAGAATCTTGTGATAAATTAAAGCAACTCATCGATTAACGTCTTCGGACGTTTTTTTGTATAATAAAACAAATCGCAAAATCGTCCAGCATTTGAAGAAAAAAAGTCATGGTTGCTTACTTGTATGGAGCACAAAAAAGTGATATGATAGGAATACCTTAAGACAATCTCATAAATGGGGTGCCCACATGGTCTTAATCGATGCGCAAAAGGTGAATAAGGATTATCACAACGGTGAAATCATAACCCATGTGCTCAAAAATCTTTCCTTATGCGTGTCTGAAGGTGATTTTTGCGGCATTGTCGGCCCATCAGGATCTGGAAAGTCCACATTGTTGTATGTGTTGAGCGGTTTGGAGCCGCCGACTTCCGGATCGGTTTTGCTCACAGGGAAAGACTTGGGTCATGTTTCCGAAACTGAGATGGCAGATTTGAGGCAAAAAACCATCGGCTTCGTTTTCCAGTTCTACAATCTGATTCCTAATCTGACGGTGTATGAGAATTTGTTACTGCCGATGATTATTGCCAAAGACCATCAACCGAAAAGAATCGAGGAAGCACTGGAAGCGGTGGGGCTCATTGAGGCGATGCATCAATATCCCAATCAGTTGTCAGGCGGGATGCAACAACGCGTGGCGATTGCCCGAGCCATTATCAATCGTCCGAAACTGATTTTCGCAGACGAACCGACGGGCAACCTGGACCAAAAAAGTGGCATAGATGTCATGAATCTTTTGCAAAAACTCAATCGCGAATACAAAATCACTATCATTTTGGTGACACATAACTTAGAGCATATCCATTATTGCACCCGAAAAATCGAGTTATGTGATGGAATGATTGTCAGCGATGAACAGCGCACGCTTTAAACTTCGGTTCGCTCTGAGAAATATGCTTAGGGCAAAAGGATCTACGGTTTCGATGTTAGCAACGTTATGCTTGATCGTGATGTTCGCGGTACTGATCGCGAATATTCCATCCTCGTTCTCGCAAGTATTCGAGAATTATGAACGAGAAAAATATCTCGAAATCGACTTGACTTTGACTTTCGATGAGAATGCGGTTGCCCGCTTAATCAACAAACGTAACATCGGCGTGCGTTATTCCCAAGAAGTGAAACATGCACTGAGTTTTTTCAATCTTAATGTATTGGCGGAAACAGAGGAATCATTTTATTATGTGGAACTCATGTCGGCATTACCGCACGAGATTGAACGTTTGATCGATTATGATTTTCGCTATCTTCCCGATATGGGATGCGCTGTAACCGAAAGCTTGGCGCAAACTCGAGGTATATCCGAGGGCGATCAATTCTCAATACATATGCTCGACCGGATTTATCAATACACGGTAATCGAGATTGTCCCTGATAAGGGTTTGTTTTCCGAAGCCAAGATCTTTGTCAACAAAAGCCAATTGATTCGCGATTTCTACGGTTTGACCTTGATTGATAACATTGGCAATACGTTGTATCTGGATTTGAATGATCATATCGACCCCGATGTGTTCGCAGAAACCTTGATGGCGGATCCAGAATATGGCGGATATTTACTCCAGAAGACAATTGACCAAGAGAAGATTCGCAATTTGACGACTGCGAATATGTCGATTATTGCCGGGGTAGGGCTTATCATCACCATAACCATGGTGATTGTGATGCATTCTTTGTTTCCCTTGTTGACGAAAAAACTTCGTCAACCCTATGCGGTGATCATGACCATTGGCGGACATAAGCGTTTTATGTTTCATGTGTTCGCTTTGGGAATTGGAATGGGGTTTGTGTTGTCTTCGGTGGTTGGTATTGGGTTTGCTATGACGATTACGAACATCAGCGCACGTGCCTATGGCGTTCAGACATGGATCACGATGGATATCGGCGCTACAATCATGGCTTTGGTTTTGGTTTTATGCTATTTAGGTTTTGAGAGTGTGTTCCAATATCGTAAGATTACCCAGGAATCGATTGTGGGACTTTCGCGGGATTTACGATATGAACGCCACAAGTTTTCACCCTTTATCACTGTGATTGCCGGCATATTATTGATTGTTTGTTTGCTCGTACGTTTGATCCCTCTTGGATATCAGGCAATCGTCATCTTGGTGTTGTCGTTCATCTTGGCGTTCCAAGGGATATCGCTTGCACTATCATTGCTTAACAAGTTTCGGATAAAACCATCGGTCTTTCGTATATTTTCCTTGAATTATTTAAAAGAGAATCGTACGATATTTCACTCGCTTCAAGTCTTGTTCGCTTCATTTCTGGTGATCATGCTCGCGTTGACTTTACACGCTTATCTATATACTGAGCTCGATCGCACACGTGAACAGATTTCGTCCGATTACCTCATGATGAATATTTTCGGGTACCAACCGTCACTTAAAGCCGAGATTATGGCGTATGATTCCGTTCAGTCTGTTGAAGAGATGTTCGCATCACGAAGCGCTTCTGTTCAAAAAATCGCGACACAAGAAGAAATATCGTTTAACTTCTTTGTTTCTATGGATCCGCTGCAGTTTGTCGAATCGTTCACACTAGGGTTGAAGGCCCCTATTTCTGAGGAATACCTCAATGGAGATACCCCATTTATCTTGCTTCCAAATGAGTTGAGTTTCATCCTTGACATTCAAGTTGATGATGCTATATATTTACAAGTGGGCGAACATCGTGATATGATATTAGTTAAGATAGGTGGTTTTTTCGAGTCGACCTACTATAAACTGATCTATTCGAATGTATCTCTTGTATCGGAGTATGCACCAATATATCAGACGAATTCGTTGGTGATTGATGCAGGGGGATCGGAAGACTTGTTTCAGGAAATGGCACTTAGATATGGATCAAACATGTACTACATCATCAAGACAAACGAGTTCATCGATATGTTTGCATCTCAATTTGAAGTAGCGATTCGTTTGTTTATGGTCTATGTCGTAGCGGTTGTGGCGAGCTTCATGATTGTGATCATGAATAATAACCAACTGGTGTTTCAATCACTGAAAGGCGATTATGCGAAACTGAAGTCATTAGGAATGAAAACCACGAATTTTGCTGCGAATATTTTGAAAGAAGCCATGGTTCTGACAATCATCGTGTTGATTTTTGTCATTATGGAGATTTTTGTCTTTATTGAGTTTTTACCCAAAGTCATGCTCGTGTTTCATTATTACAATGAGATTATTCCCCGACCTGCGACCATCATGCTTGCTGCAGCGATCGTTACGGCGTTGTATCTATTGGGTCAGGGGTATAATTTGATTTCAATATATAAGATGAAGATTATTGAGGAAATCAAAGGAGAATAAAGGAGGATTATTTATGAAACAAGCAATGAGGAAATTTCTGATTTTGGGCATGTTTCTTGTGGCGGCCTTTGTAATTATGGGATGTAATGGACAAAGCACTGACCTGATTACTGCAGGCCCGACCACACAAGCCCCGACGACTCAAGCTCCGACCACACAAGCGCCTACAGTCCCGGTTGTTGAACAGATCGAAGCCCCGAGCGGCTTATCAATTACCGGAAACAATTTAAGTTGGAATGCAGTTACTGGCGCAACCGGATATGTCATTTATGTGAACGGCACACAACAGACAACCGTGACAACCACCACATATGATTTCACATCATTATCCGGAGATCAGTTCATCTTCCAAGTGAAGGCACTTGCACCGACTGGGCAAGCGGATTCCGTGTTGAGTGCTTCGGTTGCTTTTGTGGCGAATGCGGCTCAAGAAGTTACCGCCATCATCGCGCAACTGGAAACGATGGATATGTTAGGCATGGAAGACTTTGCTGCAGAGTTGGTGCGCAAAGGCATGACTGCCGCTGATTTTGATGCGACAGTCACTTTGATTCAGACATTTATGGCTGACATGGATGAAGTCGAGGATATGCTTGATGGCAATACACTCGTGAAAGGATTGCTTGCATCAGATGTCAATTTCGAAGCGATCGTCAGCGCCATTGTCGTAGGCGTCTTACCAGGGTATCTCCAGATGATGATTGATGATGCTTATGATCAAGAAGAAGCAGACATGTATCAAGCGATGCTCGATATGGTTGAAGACAACCATGATGAAATCGTTCTCGCAGTCGTGGCAACGATCGAATACTTCATCGCATTCCAAGAAGATGTGACCAACAGCTTCTTGACCAGCATTATGGGATTGATGGAAACCGAGGATCTTTCAAGCCTCAATACTGCGGAAGTCATTCTACTCAAAGATGAGATTGTATCGATATTGACAGATAATTTACCCACAACCGATCACATCGTGT
>JBAZGL010000061.1:5068-6923 GCA_041652855.1 Candidatus Izemoplasmatales bacterium | reverse complement strand
GCTGATTGGTGTGATTGCGATGATGTTTGTGATCTCGTGGAAACTGACGTTGATTACTTTGGCGATTTTGCCTTTATATATTCTCATCACCACTTCAGTTGCCAAGCGGTCGCAGTCGCGGTTCATTCGCCAACAACGTGAACTCGGGCACTTGAATGGATATATCGAAGAGATGTTTTCCGCCCATAAAGTGGTGAAACTCTATGGAAGAGAACAGGAATCCTTCAAGGATTTTCAAGAGATTAATTCCCAGCTGAGTGTGGAGATGAAAGGGGCACAGTTTCTGAGTGGCCTCATTCGTCCGCTCATGGAATTCGTCAGCAATGTTGGTTACGTGTTGATCGTGATCGTCGGGGGGATTCTCGCAGGCATCGCGCAACCCTTGCTCATCGGTGATATCACGACGTTTGTGACGTATCATCGCCGTTTTATGAATCCGATTCTGGCATTGGCGAACATGATCAACACTCTGCAGGCAGCCATTGCCGGCGCAGAGCGGATTTTCGGGCTTCTCGATCAAGAAGAGGAAGCACTCGAGCAAACATTGAAGCAATTTTCCGAGCAGGATTTTCTCGGTGAAGTCCGGTTTGAGCATGTGGACTTTTCCTATACACCGGATCAAAATTTGATTCAGGATCTCAATCTTGTCGTACAGCCTGGGAAACAGATTGCCATTGTCGGTCCGACAGGCGCGGGCAAGACGACGCTTGTCAATCTCTTGATGCGTTTTTATGAGATCGACCAAGGTCGGATATTAATCGATCAAGTCGCCACGACCGATGTAGCGCGAAAAAACCTCCGGCAACAATTTGGCATGGTACTACAAGACACATGGCTGTTTGCCGGCACCATTTTTGAAAATGTGGCGTACGGGAAAGATGATGCGACACTTGATGAAGTCATCGAAGCATGCAAACAAGCCCATGTCCATCACTTCATCGAGACCTTGCCGAAAGGCTATGACACTCCGCTCAATGAAGATGCGACCAATATTAGTCAAGGACAAAAGCAATTGTTGACGATTGCGCGCGCAATCTTGTTTAATCCACGGATTTTGATTCTCGATGAAGCGACATCGTCTGTCGATACGCGTACAGAATCCTACATCCAAAATGCCATGAATTATATGATTGAGGGACGGACGAGTTTTGTGATTGCTCATCGATTGTCGACGATCAAGCGCGCATCCGTGATCCTCGTGATGCAACATGGAAAAATCGTTGAACAAGGCACGCACGAGGCGTTATTGAAACAAGGCGGGGTTTACGAAGAACTCTATCGCAGCCAGTTCCTGAACCCAGTGATTTAAGCGGATAAAATCCGCTTTTTTCTTTTCATTTTCTAGGTTTATGACGTATAATAGAACGTGTTTGACAAGTGAAAGCGAGGAAGAAGATGAAACGTCAACTCATTTTTTTATCACCTGATCTGAAACAAAGAATCTGGGGCGGAGCGTGGTTAAAGACACTTTTTCATTCTGATAGTCCCGATCCCATCGGAGAAGCGTGGTTGATTTCCGGTATGGCAGAAGGCAGTGCGAAAATCGTGTCTGGTCCCGGGAGTTCGCGCACACTGCGTGATTATTTCATGTCGAATCGCTCGGCATTTTCATTGGCGACATCCATGGAGTTTCCCTTGCTCGTGAAAATCATTGATGCCAAAACAAAACTGAGTGTTCAAGTCCATCCTACGGATAAGTATGCGCAGCTCAAAGAGAATGGTTCCGGCAAGACAGAGTGTTGGTATGTGCTTGAGGCCGAGGAGGGAAGTACGCTTGTTCTGGGCCATCGCGCACAAACCAAGGCGGAACTCGAACAGATGATTAAGGAAGAAAGATGGCATGACTTGTTGGTTG
>JBAZGL010000061.1:0-5058 GCA_041652855.1 Candidatus Izemoplasmatales bacterium | reverse complement strand
TGAGAAACCTGTACATGCGGGCGATTTCATTTTCTTGACTTCGGGAATCATCCACGCGATTGGGGAAGGCATCCGCTTGGTCGAAATCCAACAACCTTCAGATCTCACATATCGCGTCTATGATTATGACCGCGTTGATGCTTCGGGCGATAAGCGCCCGTTGCATTTGAATAAAGCGATTGATGTAGCCATCACACCGGCTCCGGATGTCGTTATCAAGAATGTTGCTTCAGGGTCATCTTATCAACAACTCGCCTCATCACCCTATTTCAGCGTGGACAAACTTAACGTCTCGGGCACAATCGATTGTACGCTCCTTCAAAATCAAACGCTTTGCATCATTCCGATTTCTGGAAAAGCTGAAGTGGACGGGATACCGGTTGAAGTCGGCAATGCGATCATCGCACTTCCCGGAGAAGCGCCCATTTCGATCAATGGCGAGGCAGAGTTCCTTCTCGCATATGTCGGGAAGCGCCCATGAAGATCGGTTTCATTTCGTTAGGCTGCGCGAAGAACCTCGTCGATTCCGAGTTTGTGCTGGGAATGCTTCAGGCGAGCGAGGTGGATATCGTCCACGATCCCGAGGAAGCCGACATCATCTTCATCAATACCTGCGGGTTCATCGAAGCCGCGCGGGAAGAGACGATCGCAACGATTCATGAAATGCATCAATACGGCAAGAAATTGGTCGTGATGGGATGTTATGCGGAACGTTATCGGGCACAAATCATGGCGCAGATGCCATTCATTGATCATGTGATTCCGCTCAGCGACTATCCCAGACTTCATCAGGTGTTGGCTAAAATATTCGCTCCATCGCATACGACTTTTTTTCCGCTATCATATCAAAGGCGTCTGCTCACGGCTGGGCCATACGCACCTTACGTGAAAATCTCGGATGGTTGTGACAATCGCTGTACCTATTGCGCCATACCTTTGATTCGGGGACCATTCCGCTCGCGTCCCGAGCAAGAAATCATCGACGAGTGCCGATGGTTGATATCCCGTGGCGCGAAAGAGATCAATTTGGTCAGTCAAGATACTACGCGTTATGGACGCGATTTATCAGGCGGAGAATCGATTGTCCGATTGCTCGAACGCATATGTCAAATGGAGGGGTTGTTTCTCGTTCGTTTGCTCTACCTATATCCGGAAGAAATATCCGAGGACCTATTGCGCCTCATTGAACTACAACCGAAAATAGCTCGTTATTTTGACATGCCGGTACAACATATCGCTGATTCTGTACTCAAGCGGATGCATCGTCGCGGCAGTTCGGTTGAGATTTCCACTTTGATTGACCGGATTCGGAGTCTTATGCCGGATGCGGTGATCCGCACGACATTGATTGTCGGCTTTCCCGGCGAAAGCGAAGCGGATTTTCGTCTGTTGGAAGATTTCGTGAGGGAGACACGTTTCGATCGTTTGGGTGTGTTCGCTTATTCGCCGGAAGAAGACACTTTGGCCAAGGACTACCCGGATCAAATCGATGAAGAGACGAAGTCATTGCGCAAGGAACGGATCATGTTGCTTCAAAAAAGGATTTCACAAGAAAATCATCGTCGGCAAAAAAACAAGGTCCATTCGACGCTCATTGAGCATTACGATCCTGAAAGCAAATACTATTATGGACGAAGTTACGCGTTTGCGCCTGATGATGTCGATGGTTATATTGTGTTTCAAAGCCATAAACAACATGCGATCGGCGATATCGTCAACGTACGCATCACCGATACCAACGCGTATGATTTGTTAGGCAATGTTCAGGACGAGGTGTAATCATGTCATTCATCATTTTGATATGTAAAGGGTTCTTGATTGGATTGGCGTTTATCATTCCCGGTTTGAGTGGGGGTACTGTCGCCATGTATTTGGGCGTCTATGAGAAATTGGTTCACGCCATCGGTAAAATATTCAAGGAGTTTCGTCAAAGCCTTGCTTTCTTGGTGCCGCTGTTCCTTGGAATCGCCATATCGGTGATCGGATTAGCGGCTTTGATCGGACTTCTGCTCAGTTGGAATTCTTGGTTGGTCTTGATGCTCTTTATCGGGTTGTTGCTCGGAGGGCTGCCACATTTGGTCCGAGAGATGGGGGCAAAACCTTTTCTTCCATCGATGATAATCGCTGCACTCTTGTCCTTCATTGCGGTAGTGGGACTCGTGATAGGTGCCCATTTATATCAAGGAAATCAAACGGTGTTCCCCATCGGGTTCGGCAGTTTCGTCTGGATATTTCTTTTGGGGATGATTTCGTCGATGACGATGATTGTCCCGGGTATCAGCGGCTCTGCATTATTGATGACCCTGGGTGTTTATACCGCGATTGTGACGAATGTGATAGGAAATGTTTTTGATTTCAGCGTCATTGGCTACAACCTCTTCGTTTTGGTCCCATTCGCTTTGGGAATCGCCGTTGGTATTATATCCTTCAGTAATCTCATCGAACGGATAATGAAACGCCATCCGCGGCAATTCTATGCCGCGGTGATCGGGTTTATCACGGCGTCCGTCATTGCCATATTTCTCGAAATCCGCGATCCATTGACTGGAGCGTCATATAGTGACCAACTGCCCATATATCATCATTTCTGGGACTATGTGCGGACCCATCCGCTGGTGATCGCTCTAGGAGTGGTTCTATTGATTGGGGGATATGTGCTCGTGCATTACCTCTTTCACAGAAAGCAGCTTCATGAGTGATTCAAAAGAGGGTTGTTGTGCGAGATATAGATCTTTGGCTGATAGACTTTGAATGCGAGGTAAATCATGGTTGATCTTGATCAAATCAGATATTTGCGCGATGATATCATCGCGTACAGACGCAGGCTTCATGCTTATCCCGAAGTGGGTTTCCAAGTGCGCGAAACCCATGATTTCATCGAAGCGGAGCTGAAGCGTTTGGGAATCGCGGTGACGCCACATGTGGGCACCAACTCACTGATTGGTACCATCATGAATGGTGAGGGTCCTGTGGTGGGGTTAAGAGCTGACATCGATGCGTTGAACTTAGAGGAATTGAATGAGGATATCGACTATCGTTCCAATCATCCCGGCGTGATGCACGCATGTGGACATGATGCCCACACGGCGATGCTTTTGGGGGCGGCGAGTTTCCTGGTGAATCACAAGGATATGTTTTGTGGCACAATCAAACTGATCTTTCAGGAAGCGGAAGAAGGACCGCATCCCGGTGGTGCGAAAGCGCTCGTGGATTCAGGATTGCTCAAGGATGTGTCGCGATTCTATGCCTTGCATGTCTCACCCGAATGGCCGTCAGGCAGTTTTGCGCTCAAACGGGGTGTGATGTTCGCGTCCGTTTCGACATTCACGATCGTTTTCCGTGGCAAAGGGTGTCATGCGGCTTATCCTCAACTCGGGATCAATCCGATTGTGATGCAATCGGAAGCGGTGATGAAACTTGCGAGTCTTGTCCCGAAAACCGAGGATTATCTGAACTCCGCGGTGGTAAGCGTCACGCAAGTACATGGCGGAACCACGCATAATATCATTCCCGAGACCGTCATGATTCAAGGGACGATCCGCACCTTTTCGAATAGGGTCAAAGACCACATCAAACATGAAATCGAATCACGGATCGGTGCGATTGCGAAGGCGCATCGCGGCATTGTTGACATCTCCATCATCGATGAATACGATTCGGTCTTCAATCACCCCGATGCCGTCGACGATGTGATCGACGTCGTGACTTCATCGGTGGCTCCGAACGCCATTTCCTTGATGGACCAACCAACCATGGGCGGCGAGGACTTTTTTCGTTATCTTGAACTTGCGCCCGGCGCTATCGCCTGGATGGGCACGAGAAAAGACGAAAGGACATCCTATGGCCTCCATCATCCACGATTCAATATTGATGAAGATGCGTTAATGATTGGTGTGAATGTGTTGATCAATCTCGTTTTGAAACAAGGGAGGAAATAAAATGCTTATTTTGAAAAACGCCCATCTGATCGGAATGGCGGATATCAACTATGAGACTGTTGATATTGTCATCGAGCATGGAAAAATCCAACACGTCGGACCGATGACTGAGGGTCAAGACTCCGCGGCTGAAGTTTTGGATTTGAAAAACGCTTTCGTCACTCCGGGAATCATCGATCCCCATTGCCACATCGGCATCTTTGAAGAATCGATCGGGTTTGAAGGTCTCGACGTCAATGAGATGACACATCCTGTCTATCCGGAACTCAGAGCGATCGATGCCATCAAACCTCAAGATGTCGCTTTTACCGAAGCCTTGGAGTCCGGCGTGACCACCGTCGTGACGGGTCCCGGGAGCGCGAATGTGATCGGCGGTACGTTTTGCATACTGAAAACCTATGGGAAAACCATCGACGATATGCTGGTCTCAAGCGAATCATCGATGAAAATGGCTTTGGGAGAAAATCCCAAACGGGTATACCATGGCAAAAACCTCGCCCCACAAACGCGCATGGCCTCGGCTGCGCTCATTCGCGAATCCTTGCATAAAGCCAAGGAGTACCTATCGAAGAAGAACGCTTATACCAAACTCATCCAAGAAGGTAAAGAGGCCAATCCGCCCGACTTCAACATGAAATGGGAATCTCTTTCCCGTGTGTTCACCGGTCTTCCCGTGAAAATCCATGCGCACCAGCAAGATGATATCGTCACGGCTATCCGGATCATTGAGGAGTTCCAACTCCAAGGAACGATCGAACACGCGACAGAGGGTCATTTGTTGCTGGAATATCTGAAAGCCCACAATCAAAAGGTCATCATTGGTCCAACGCTTGGAAGCAAATCCAAATATGAGTTGAGAAACAAGAGTTTTCAGTCGGCGAAAATGCTTTATGAAGCGGGTATCGAGTTTGCGATTATGACCGATCATCCCGTCATCCATTTGGCAAATGCTTTGACGCAAGCCGCGCTTTTTGTCCGCGAGGGGCTTCCTGAACTGGAAGCGTTCCGCGCGGTCACGATTCAGGCTGCGCGCATCAATGGCATCGGTGATCGCCTGGGTTCGATTGAAGTGAATAAAGACGCGGATATCGTCGTCTGGGATAATCATCCATTCCATTAT
>JBAZGL010000060.1:0-6978 GCA_041652855.1 Candidatus Izemoplasmatales bacterium | reverse complement strand
GTGACTTCATCCACTTTTTTGATGATCTGATCAGCGTATTGCGGGGTGTATTGACACCCGTATTCATCATATATCTTGTAGCCGTTATAATTGGGCGGGTTATGGCTTGCGGTGATGACAATCCCCGCAAGTGCGTGCAAATAACGCACCGCAAAGGACAACTCCGGCGTCGGTCGCAAATCTTCGAACACATAGGATTTGATGCCGTAACAGCCCAGCACCTTCGCGGATTCCAACGCAAAATCGCGTGATTTCAAGCGGTTATCATGGGCAATGACGACACCTCGTTCACATTGGTCAGTTCCATATCGTGCCAACAAGTACCGTGCCAAACCATCATTGGCTTTGCGAATCGTAAAGATATTGAGTCGATTCGTCCCCGCGCCCAGAATGCCGCGCATCCCTCCGGTGCCAAATTCCAATGACGTATAAAACATATCTTCCAACATATCAGGTTGCGCCGCTTTCAACTCGGCGAGAAGTGCTTCAGGTAAGTCTTTTTGCTGCAACCAATGTGCATAGTTGTCTTGCCACATGAGGTCTCCTTTCTTCTGGGGGCAATCACATATAGAACCCAAAAGGCTTTTATTTTAGCGAAGATAATCCACGATGTCCTCTCGCCGCGGTTTGGCTTCCGGGTTTTCCCCTTTGCGGTAGCCGATCGCGATCGAACAGTCGTGTTGATATCCTTCCGGAATCTTCAATAGCCGGTTGAGTTCCATAATATTGTCTTGTTGGTACATATATCGGGTCTGCCCGATGATGCATGTGTCGAGCCCAAGTGATTTCGCGGCGAGCGCGATGTTTTGGAGCGCACACCCGCAGTTGATTTCACTGTAACCCTCAAGTGCCGAACTAAGCACAATGACGACAGGCGCATGAAAGAACAAATGATATCCCGGCTCTTTCTGAATTCCGAGCTTGTTCATGCCTTCAAGCGCATACGCGTTCATCGTTTCAATGACCTCCCGGTTCGTAATCACCGTGAAATGCCAACTCTGTCGGTTTCGAGCTGTAGGCGCATATATGCCACATTTGATGATGGCGGAAAGCGCGTCCTCGGGCACAGCTTTGTCAAGGAAATCCCTCACACTGCGTCGTTCAAGAATCGTCGTAATGACTGGATTTTGCACTTTCATCACTCCTTTTCCATATCGATCCCAACCATAGAATCAATGGTTGGAAGCACTCAATACCGTGATTCACACCCGTTGGGATGACCGATCCTACTCCAAAATATCCGTGGTGATATAATCCACACCATACTTGATGAACTTTTCCGCCTGATCTTTATCGTTGATGGTAAAGGTCGCTATCTTGAGCCCGAGCAAATGAATTTTCTTGACCCAAGCCTCGCTCACGGCTTTATGATGAATATCAAAATGGAAGCGATGCTTCTCACATAAATCAAAGACCTTCTCGTCCAAAGTGTTAGAGAGATAATAGATATCCAAATCGGGATACTTTTTACGCAATGTCACGAGGTATTTGTCATTGAAGGAAATGATGCTCGTCGCCGCCAGGCTGTGATAACGGTCAACTTCCTGGATGATCTGGTCGAGATCATCGTTGCTCAAGTTGTGTTTGAGTTCGATGAAGGCTTGTTTTTCGTAGGTGTGGACCACCGACAAATAATCCTTGAGCAACGGAATGCCCAAAGCGTCGCTCAAATGCCCCGTCTTGCGATCCATCAAGGTGAACTTGCGGATTTCTTCATAATTGTAGCTCGGAATATGGATATTGAGCAAACCGAGTCTCAACAAAGTATCATCATGGGTAATGATGATTTGTTTGTCCTTTGACATATAGACATCGCACTCGATACCGAAATAGCTGCGATTAGCCGCTGCGATGAAGGCGTTGAGGGTGTTTTCGGTTTCGATACCGCTCAATCCGCGATGGGCGATCATGCCACGAAAGAATTTGTCGATCTTAACTGTATTCATCTGTCTCCCGCTTTCAAACGATGCTTGCTTGATTAATTTTATTGTATCATTGTTTGGCTTTTTTTGAACATCAATTGCGAAAAATCAACTTTTTTTACCAATGAGATATGATATGATGTATAATACCGTTTGGGTGGTGATACACTATGACACTTCGCGATGCGGCTTATGATTTTTCCCGTCTTCGAACCGGAATCATTACGAAAAGAAATAACACTCTTTTTTTTATCCTGATTATTATCATTCCTACGTTCTTCTTCATTTTCGTGACTTTTCTTTTGTTGTATCTATTCGGTGTTCCCATGGAGATCGATGATGTCGTCAGAACGTTCGATGAACCGGAATATCAAAATTTCTTCCGCAGCTTTCTTTCAGTTTGGGGCATCGGTGTTTTCGTGAATCTCATCCTCATCTTTGTGACTCGATTTCAAAAACCAAGTACCTTTATCTATCTTATGCACAATGCAGATTTTGAGCGGGTTGTCTATGTGGAAGACAAAAAGAAACGCATCTACGTCGCACCTGATCGTGCGATTACTCTCGATCCGAAACTTCTCAAACCCGTGATCGAATCACATCATGATTCAATCAAGAACATCCTAAATGAGTATCTGTTCTTCGTCCGTCTGGCCGATCGTGAGGACTTGAAAATCAAGAACCGCATGCGATCGATCAGGATCAAATCGACCACAAAAAACGGCTTTTCCTATGAAGAGCGCGTCTACACCTTGCGTCTCAATGATTCCGGAGAATTGATGCGATACCATGAAATGATCAGTTCCGGTTCCAAGCTCAGCCGCCAAACAAGTGGATTATACCGTTATGACGTGAGTGATGTCAATCTCAATGTCCGACCGCGCATCGATCCCGTCATTCAAAGATTAATTGTGGAATAAAAGGGCGCATCCCCTGAAGCGATGCGCCCTTTTTAATTGATTTCACCGAGGATTCGACGGACATTTGAGGCCCCTTGCTCGATTGCATGCACTTCATGATTCACCACGTGCACAAACGCGGGAATTCCCGTCACGTGAATACGCGGGTCGATGTCTTCAGAAAATTGAATGGAAACCAGATACACCCGGTCCGTCGAGAGAACCATCAGTTTTGCCAGCACTTCGCCTTTCACGTCGAGACACGCCGTGCAACTCGAACTAAAAAAGTAGAGATAATAGTCTGCTTCTGCTTGCGAAAGCTGTTGGGATGTCTCCGACAGGATGAGTTGGGGAAAATGATGGTAGTCATAAGTGTTCGTCGTCAACGTCGTGGGGATCAAAGTGGTTCGATCACATCCGGAAATCGGAATGATCAGGAAGAACAACAAGGGGATCAGTAGGATTCTGCGTTTCATATCATCGCCTCACAACCATTATATCATGTTCGTTAATGATGATATAGTAAAACGGCTGTCAGGAAATACATCAGTCTTCGATCATCGCTTCGGATTCACCGAAATGGCGTAAAGAAAAGAGTCGACGCCACGTCAGATTGATGGCAATCGCCACCAAACCCCATTTGATGAGATTGAACACGCCAAAAATCTCCACAACCATCTTGAACGGCATCGTCATATTGTAAATGATCGGCAAATTCACATACGCGTTATACAGGGTCATCACGATGACCGTGAAAATGACGCCGAGAACGCTGACAACGATGAATT
Source organism: Candidatus Izemoplasmatales bacterium (assembly GCA_041652855.1). Lineage (GTDB taxonomy): Bacteria > Bacillota_I > Bacilli_A > Izemoplasmatales > Hujiaoplasmataceae > JAAYZB01. The sequence goes on along the minus strand of JBAZGL010000060.1, from coordinate 3,369 downwards.
TCCAATTGTTTTTCCGATGTTCAAAATCAATCATCCGGATCATGATCGCCATCGGCAACAAAAACACCATCGTCGCGATGAAGTTCACGCCTTCGTCGAGAAACAATATCAGTGGAGCCGATCCCGGCATAAAGACATGAATGAAGTTCGTGATTAATGAGACGATCGCCGCCGTCTTGAAATCAAACCACAACAACGTCATGAAAATGACCAATCCAGAGAGTTCCACTTTGAGAAACGGCGCAGCCGGCATGATCGGGACACTGAGCAACATCAATGCGCTTGACAGACCGATCAAGATACCTAAAAATGCCAATTTGCGCGTCGATAATCCGCGAATCTGTTTCTGCTTCTTGTGGATCAGAAATGACACCAACAGGATCAACACATACACTGCCAATATCACGGAATTAACCATCAAGATATTCTTGAAACTACCGTAATGCGTCCGAGTGAAACTTCCGCTTTCCTGATACTCGGTCAAAGTGTCGCCCACATAATAAACGCTCGAGAAGGTGTAATTTTCATCTTCGAGTGCCAGGGTCACAACATAGGTCGTCGCACCAATGCCATCTCCAAGCGTCAGCGTACTTTGATAATAATCAACGCCTGCGACCTCAAGCGTCACAGTTTTCGCACTTCCGTCCGTTTCAAGAGGAAATTTCGCCGTGAGCGTACCATCGGGTTTGATTTTCCCAGAGCGTGCATCATCGGCAGAAATCTCCATAAACGTGACATCGTTGTCCATGGTAGCCAATGCGAAAGAAATACCGCTGATGATGAATGCCAACATCACCACACCCATCACGATACTGCGGCGATTGGTCGTTCCGGCCTTTTTGGAAAAATGTGCAAGCAGCCATAAAAGACCTACCGCAAAGACCATTGCAATCAAAGTGATAATGTAAATCGTTGTGTCTGACATATGAACCTCCTATAAAAAATGCCCTCATTCGAGGGCATGAAAAAACACGGTTGTGTTTCATCGACTTCTCTCATCCAGACTGTACTGTCGGTTTAGGAATTTCACCTAATCATGCATATGCTCGCGGACTGTGACCGCCGGTAGGGAATCGCACCCTGCCCCGAAGTTGGTGATTTAATTTTTCTTCATTCATTATACAAAAAACTCGAAAAAAAGTCAATCATCTTTAGCGATTGCGCGCAATCGCCCGCACCGGTGAAGCCTCCAAGGATGTGAAGGGCAACGGCAAGGCCATAAAATCGATTTTTGTGTCGATACATTCCATGTGGCCGAGATTTTCCACGATGAGGCAACCCGTCTTCATGATCTCTTGGTGAGTCAAAAGACTCTCCCACCCTTCAATTTCCACCGATGGCAGATCCAGACCCAGAAGTTTGATGTGATGCGTCCGCAAAAAATCGATGAAATCCTCTTCGAAACGAGGACACCGCGCATAGTAATCTTCGCTTCCATATGTCTCACCCCATCCCGTCTCGATGAGGATGATCTCCACTTCATCAGTCGCATCGTAGGCGACCAAAAGCGACTTGGTCGTCACAATTCCTTCTCGGGGAATGATTTTTAGTTTTTGCGCCGGTCCATAAAAATGATCGAGTGGTATACTGCCAATCGGCGTTTCGTCATCCATGGCATGGAGCGGCCCGTCCACATGCGTGCCATGATGCATGTTCAAATGCGCGCTCCCCACACGAAACCCATGGATGTCTTGAAGAAACGCATGAAAAGGCGCGTCGCCCGGATAGGATGGCATCGACGGGTTCATAACACGACTGAGATCCACCCACGGTTTCGATCGAGACATCATTGAAGTTTTCCAATCGGATCGATCTGCCAAATCGTCTTGCAATAATCGCGAATGGAGCGATCGGATGAAAACACGCCGCTCATAGCGATATTCATGATCATGGACCGCGCCCAGGCGCGATGATCTCGATAGCGTTCGTTCGCAATCAGATGCGCCTTCTGATAGGCGTGAAAGTCTTTGAGAACGTAATAGGGATCTTCAAAGACGAGTTTGTCGAAAATCTCTCGGAATTCATTTCTGTCCACTTCAGTGAAAAATCCGTTGATGAGTTGATCGAGGATGCGACGAATCCGTTCTTCATGATCATACAAGTCCTTCGGGACATAGGTTTTGCCTTGCGTCGTCGTCGTGACTTCTTCGGCGTTCATCCCGAAAATGAAGATGTGATCATCGCCGACAAGTTCATGAATTTCCACATTCGCACCGTCTTCGGTCCCGATCGTCAATGCTCCGTTCATCATAAACTTCATATTCCCGGTGCCGGAGGCTTCTTTGGATGCGGTGGAGATTTGCTCGCTCAAATCACAAGCGGGCATGATCACCTCGGCATACGAGACATTATAGTTTTCCACGAATACGACTTTCAGATGAGCGTTGGTGTCCGGATCTTGATTGATCTTGGTCTGTAACGTGTTGATGAGTTTGATGACTTTCTTGGCGAAGTAGTATGTCGCAGCCGCTTTCGCCCCGAAAATGAATGTGTGGGGTACATATTCTTCTTTGAAAGCGGCATCCGTCTTCAGGCGGTGATAGATATCCATGATATTCAACGCGTTCATGAGTTGGCGTTTATATTCGTGAAGTCGTTTGACTTGAATATCGAATATCGAAGTGGGATCAATATCAATATTTTGCTCTTGTTTGATGCGCTCAGCCAAAGACTGTTTTTTCTTCAGTTTCATGTGCAAAATCTGATTCTGGATGTCGGTGTCGTCCTGATAACGGGCAAAATCGCTTAATTTCTCCGGGAAGTTGCGATAATCCTTCCCGATTGTCCGATCCAGGATGTCAGCGAGTTCCGGATTGGCATAAAGCAACCATCGGCGATGGGTGATGCCATTGGTGACATTTTTGAACTTATCTGGGAATATCTGGTGAAAATCGCGCATCTCGATATCTTTAAGAATCTGCGTGTGAAGTTTCGCGACTCCGTTGACCGAATAACTCGACACCACGCACAGATGTGCCATGTGAACCATGCCGCGCTGAATGATTGCCATCCGTTGAATCCAATCCAACTTTTGATGACCGTGGATTTCCAGCAACTGATTACAGAAACGGCGGTTGATTTCTTCAATCAACTGATAGATTCTCGGAAGCAGGGGCTGGATGATCGGTATCGGCCATTTTTCCAGAGCCTCAGCCAAAATCGTATGGTTCGTATAGGCCACGCTATTTGTCACGATCCCCCATGCTTCATCCCATCCCATGTTTTCTTCATCGAGCAGGATCCGCATCAGTTCGGGAATCACGAAGGTGGGGTGGGTGTCATTGATGTGAAACACGTGGTATTGGGCAAGGTTGCTCAAAGTGTGGAATGCCGCTTTGTGTTTGCGGCACACGCTCTTCACGCCAGCTG
>JBAZGL010000059.1:0-7039 GCA_041652855.1 Candidatus Izemoplasmatales bacterium | reverse complement strand
CACGACTGATTTCATGAAATTGACAGTCGCGTAGTGGGTGATGAGATTGGCGATGTACAAAAGCAAGGTAAAGATCATCAGCCAGAGGGCATGATTCCAAAAAGCCGACCAATCCCCGTCGATCGCGGAATCGATGACATTCATCAAAGAGAGCGCCATACGCAAATTGAGATATGCGCTGAGGAAAAGCGGAATGAGGATGACGTAGATATGCTTGAAATATCGGATGATCGGCTTCATCATTCATTCACCCCCTGGAAGTATTCCGCTGCCCGGTAGGTGTTGATATAACCGTCCTTCAGTTCGAGCACATAATCATACTTTTCGGAAATACCCGGATAGTAGCGGTGACTGATCGCGACAACGGTCGCATCGAGATCGATGATGGTTTCTTCGATGGCGCGACCGAGATCTTCATTGAGTGATGCCGTCGCTTCATCAATCAAGAGCAACTCGGCGTTCTTGCACAGCGCTCGCGCAATCGAAACCCGTTGGCGCTCACCTCCGGAGAGGTTTTTGCCATTGTCGACGATCATCGTATCCAATTGATGATCGTGCTTTTCAAGAAAGTCGGTCAAGCCTGATCGCTGAATCACGGATTCAATCCAAGCGGGTTCATAGGGTTTGAACAGCGTCACATTCTCATTCAAAGTGGCTTCAAAGAGGAAAACATCTTGATAGATGAAACCGACTGCGGCGTTGAAGGATTCGTAGCGAATTGATTTCAAATCGACGTCATCGATCAGAATATCCCCTTCAAAATCATCATATGCTTGCGAAAGCAGTTTGAGTAAGGTCGTTTTTCCAGAACCACTTGGCCCGCGAAGCAAGTATTTTTTGCCCTTTTCGATAACGAAATCCAAATGTTTGAAAACTTGTTTTTCATCATAGAAGAACTTGATGTTTTGCAGGCGAATTTGTGTGTGGAAGTGAAAGTCTTGGTTGCGATGATTGGTAAGTTCTTCGGATGTTTCCTGACGGGTGATCTTCTTGTAGATTTCTTCGGAAGACTTGAGCACATTGAAGAATGGGAAAATTTGCATCAACGGAAAGACAGCAAGCGCGGATAATTGCACGACAAGGGCGATGGTCCCATACCCCAAGGGTTGGGTGGGGTTGTACATCAAATATACGATCAGACCCATGAGAACGATTGTACCCAGCGCTTCGTTGGTATAGTTTTGGATTCCAGTGAAAAAAGAGAATTTCGCTTTGGTTTGTTCTAATGATTGGATTTGCTTCTTGGAGCGGTTGTAGAACTCGCGTTCAATGTTGTTCAGTTTGATGATTTCTAGTCCGCGAAAGGTATTGGAGACGTTGACCATGAAGCGTTCGTTCTCGGTGGATTTCTCTTGTTGGAGGTTGAGCGTCCGACGATAGAAAAATCGGGAAATAAGCAGAACAAAACCGGAAATGACCAATATGATGACGCCGACATGCCAGTTGACGATCATGAGTACAGTCATAATGGCGATGAATGAACCGCAGCGGATGAGAAAGTTGAGCAAAGAGATGAAGAAGGTGTTCTCAAACGTGTTGATGTCATTCGTCAAGTTTGAAAAATAGACGTCTCGGGATTTTTGGTTGAACTCCCGCTGTGACATGGACAAGATTTTTTCGAAGGCGCGAACGCGGACTTCATGCAAGACATCACGCATAAAAGCGATTCTTAACAATCGTGAGAGGATGAACAAACCCGAACTCACCAACATGTACAGAACGGAGATAAGCACGGTCTGATTGAAATAGGGAATGGTACCGACTTCAACCGCCTGAAAAATCATGGCAATGACGAAAGCCTGTATGACATCAAGGATGACAAAGAAGCAACAAGCAACGAGATACTGGATGAAACTTTTACGTTTTTTCAACAAAAGATCGCGCACATTCATCCACCTCCAATATGTGTGATTATTGAATGACAGATTAATTATATTGATTATGCAATAAAAAATCAAGATAAATTTTTATATTATGTTTAATAATATTTATTTCACATTGAAATTATTCTAATTCTGAATAGATCATTTTTGAATTGCGGATAATCGTTTAATTGTGTATGAATATGAAGCGACAGCGTTTCAAGCGGGTCTTTATCACCCATCAAGTACTGATTCGGGGCTCCAAATGCATCAAAAAAGTAGAGGATTATGAGAAATAGCGCACTTACTATATAATATAGTAGACGCATCATTACATATCTGAAGGAGGTCGCTATGAAAGCGAATGGAAAAGTACTTGTGGTCACCGGAGGTGGCAATGGCATCGGCAGACAAGTCGTGCTTCAGCTTTTGGAAAAAGGTGCAAAGGTCGCTGCAGTCGATTTAAGCGAGAAAGGCTTGAAAGAAACTGAGAAACTGGCGTCAAAGAACAAAAATCTATCGCTACACATCGTCAATATTGCCGACAAAGAAGCAGTGTTTCAACTTGCTAAGGACATCCAAAAAAAACATGGCGCGATCGATGGCTATGTGAATGTCGCAGGAATCATTCAGCCCTTTGTCCACGTGAATGATCTCGACTACGACATCATCGAACGGGTGATGAACGTCAATTTTTACGGAACAGTTCATATGGTTAAGGCGTTTCTCCCTTATTTACTTCAACGAGAAGAAGCTCATATTGTCCACATATCGAGCATGGGTGGGTTTGTGCCTGTGCCCGGGCAGAGCATCTATGGCGCAAGCAAAGCGGCCGTCAAATTAATGACTGAAGGCTTGTACGCGGAACTGAAAGACACCCATGTCGCAGTCACGGCCATCTATCCGGGTGGGGTAGCGACTGATATCTCGAAGAACTCCAACGTGGAAATGAAGTCCACCACGACCAACAAGCCGAGCAAGATGAAGTTGCTGACAGCGGAGAAAGCTGCGGAAATCATCATTTCCGCGATGGAAAAGAATCGCTACATGGTCATGGCGGGAAGAGATGCCAAATTCATGAATTTCTTGACTCGCCTCGCCCCTAAATTTGCAGCGAAGATGATAGCGAACATGCTGAAAAAAGTGATGGGATAAAACATAAACATAAAACCCGAAGCGGGGATTCAACGCTTCGGGTAACTTATCTATGACTTGTGAAGCTAATCGGATTGAGCTTAAGACACGTGATAATCATCGTCGTTGTCGATGATGGAATCGTCACGCGGTGGCCAGTTCTGCGTCTGATACCTGTTGTAGAAATGCGGAACGTTTGGCGTGGCAATTAAGATCAAGATAATGCCGGTGGCGAAACCGCCGAGATGACCATAGATGCTGATGTTGGGAAACAGAAATGTGAATATGAGGTTAATGATGGCCAAATACCGTATTTGCCTCATACCGGCTTGAGTAAACCAAGGGGTTCGGATGAACGTGAGAATCAACAAGGCACCCAAAATGCCAAACAAGGATCCGCTTGCGCCGATGGTCACAGTGATGGGATCTCCCAACCACCATACGAGCAAACTCGAGCCCAAGCCGCTCACTAAATAGATGAGCGCATAGCGACGTGAACCGAGGAGTTTTTCCACAAAGCCCCCGAAATAGACCAAGAAGTAGGAGTTCGCAAGGAAGTGGAAGATGCTTCCATGGAGGAACATCGGTGTTAATAAGCGATAATATTCTTGGTTTTCGGATATCAAAAGCGGGACGAGACCACCAAGGCGAAGCAAATTCTGCCAAGTGAATCCGCCCATGAAGAGAATAACAAAAAGCATCACGGTGTTGATCAAGAGAAGCGTAGACGTCACCGGATGACGCGTATAGAATGCTTTGACTTTTTCGGATATCGTATTCATCATCATCGCCTCACACTGATATTTTACTCGAATTTGGTGAGAAAATAAAGGTATTTGCAATGGATGAGGCATATTTGGTGATGTATCCCTCCATTTGCGCTCGTCATGACAAGATAGGTGTCGGTATGCAGGGAATCATCAGAATATTTTGTGGTTCACACTCCAAAGAAAACCATCAATGGTATAATAAATGATAGATCATACTCCGGTGTAAACCGGATAGTATCCCTGATCAGTAGAGGGTGAGTATATGGCAGTATCAAACATCGAAGCTTTTCTGGAGGCGTTTGATTTTGGACCTCAGATATCCCATATCAAGATCCATGACAGCGTTGCCGCGCGCATGGTTCAAACGCATTCGGCATCCGTTTATGTGCGCAAGATCGGTCATCCGAAGACCGGTGTTCTGGTTGCCTCGGTATCTGCAGAAGCGGACGAAGTGATCATGACTTTTGCCAACCACCCGAGCCATACGGATCTATCTCCGTTGCATTTCAATCCAGCAACAGGTCATCTTCACTTTGATAAAGAAATAGAACTCAACGTGGTTTTTTCTGGAGATGACAAGGTGAAAAAATATGAGATAATCGCCACAATTAGCGATTATCATATTCAAGCGATCCAAGATTATCTTTTTGAGGAACACGAAGGGAACCACGGAGACATCATTCGCTATGCGTTCTATCGCGCATCCGGAATCGGTCCCAGACCTTTGTTGATTTGGCTTCATGGAGCGTGGGAAGGCGGGGACGATCTTCGGATCGCTCTGTTGGGAAATCCGACCACACGTCTCAGTGGTGATCCCATTCAGGCATACTTCGGCGGGGCGCATGTCCTGGTGCCCCAAGCCCCGACTTTCTGGATGGACGATGGCAGTGGCCATTATACCAAGGATGGCCGATCACGCTATCTTGAGGATCTTGTCGACTTGATTCAGGATGCCCTTCGCCGTCACTCTGATATCGATGCCCGAAGAATCTACCTGGGTGGCAGTTCGAACGGAGGATTCATGACGATGCTGTTGCTGATACGTCATCCCGAAATCTTCGCTGCCGGATTCCCTGTGTGTGAGGCATATCATCATCAGTGGTTGACAGATGATGACTTGGATGTATTACGTCGCCAAGCGATATGGTTCACCGCGAGCAAAGACGATCGTGTTGTTCATGTGGACCAATTCACCCAAGCCACATTTGATCGTTTAACCGAACTCAAGGCGAAAAACATCCATCTCTCCCTTTTCGAACATGTCGTGGATCCTTCAAATCAATATCTGGATGCCGAAGGACATCCGTGGCGATACGATGGACACGGCTCTTGGATCTGTGTGTTGAATGATCAAGTATTCCAGATCATCAATAAAAAAAAGCAATCGCTATTTTCGTGGCTTGCGTCACAAAAACGTTCAACGTCGTAACGGCGTGATTTACGTGCACTTGCTTTTACTATGGCATCAGAGTGTGGTATAATATACATTGGATATAAAAAAATCTTTTTAGGAGGAAGACATGAACCAATATCATGAACCAGTAGAAAAACTCAATGAAGAAACCATGAATATCACGCGTGCCATTCGCAGCTTGATCGAAGAATTCGAAGCGGTCGATTGGTATAATCAAAGAGTTGCAGCGACCAAAGACGCTGAATTGAAAGCTATTTTGGAACATAACCGCGACGAGGAACTTGAACATGCTGCGATGACACTTGAATGGCTGAGACGTAAAATGCCGGTCCTTGACAAAGAATTGCGAGACAATCTTTTTTCATCGGGCCCGATCGCAGGACATCACGATGACGAATCCGAAGAAGCACCCGCAAAAACACTAACGATTGGAAAAATGAAATAAGGAGGCTATGATGATGGATCTGTTTAAACAAAACTTAGCACCGATTCCCAGTGAGGCGTGGGAAGAAATCAATGACCGTGCCGAAAAAGCGATCAAATCTGTTATATCGATCCGGAAAGCGCTACATGTGGAAGGACCCTTCGATGTCAAACTGACTTCTGTTCCTACCGGAAGAATCACGCTGTTCAAGGATCAATCGTCCAAAGTCCGCGCAGGACTATACGATAATGTCAGTTTGCTGGAGACCCGTGTTCAATTTGAACTGTCCCGATGGGAACTCGACAATATTTTGCGCGGCACGAAAGATATCAATCTAGATGCATTGGATCAAGCCGCTTTAGATATTGCGAGTTTCGAGGAGGATGCCTTGATCAATGGCCATAAAGAGGCAAAAATAACCGGATTGCTTCAAGAAGCGAAAAAAACCGTCGATGTCAAAGACGAGTCTTCCGCGATCCTGCAGGCGATTTCAGAAGCGGTCATTCATCTTGAGCGTCGTTTTGCCGCGAAGCCCCATGTTTTGCTTGCTGGAGAAAAACTCTATCAGGCACTGAACAAGATTCATGGCGCGAAACTGCTCCGAGAAATCGTGGAACATATGATTGGCGGAACGGTGGTCCGGTCGGAACGTCTCGAAGGGGGTCTGCTATTACCCCTCGATCACGACGATCTTGAATTGACCATCGGTCAAGACTATACGATCGGTTATGAATATCATGATCAGAACAGCGTACGCTTCTTCATCATGAATTCTTTCGCTCTGCGTGTGCTTGACCCCGAATTGATCGTTCGCTTCAACTTTTGATTTATAGGTGTTCCCTTTGTTTCACGGGAACACCTTTTTTTCATCTGTTTTCAGGAGGAATGAGATGAAATCCCACCCATATCATGTTCGTTTGCTTGTGACGAGTGATATCCACGGCGCGCTCTTGCCCATCGACTACGCCCAGAACACACCCATCGCATCCGGACTGGCAGTGTTGGCGCCATTGATGCAAAAAGAGCGCACCACGCACACTTTCCTTCTTGATTGCGGGGATATCCTTCAGGGAAGCCCCCTCAATCTATATCATCAAATGCATCGACATGAATACCCTAATCCCGTAGCGGTGATGATGAATGCCATTGGCTACGATTTTTATGTTCCCGGAAATCATGATTTCAATTTCGGGCGTGCCTATTTGGAGTCGTTTATTTCCGAACTGGACGCCAAGACCTTATGCGCCAATATCATCGATGAATCGACGCGACAACCCCTGGGTCGTCCATATGCGATCATCGCATTTCCCGAGGGGCCGAGGATCGCGGTCATCTGTATCACCACGCAGTACATTCCGAACTGGGAGAAACCCGAACATATCGCGAACCTCATTTTTGAACATGCGATAACATCACTAAAAAAGACTCTCGAAGT
>JBAZGL010000058.1:0-7052 GCA_041652855.1 Candidatus Izemoplasmatales bacterium | reverse complement strand
TTGAGTGATGGGATGGGGAAAACGAAGATAATACGCCCATAAAGCCAAGGTGTGATCGTCATCATTGATATGCGCATGGTATTTAGAGTCATTGACAATCGGATGCCCCAATTGCGATAAAGTGAAGCGGATCTGATGAAAACGGCCACTGATCAGTTCAATCTCAACCAAGGTCAGCCATTGATCACGAACGGCTTTGCTTTGTATCACGCGATAACAAAGACTGCCGGTTTTGTCTCCCTGTGAGACGGCCACCCTTCGTTGTGTATCCTTATCCATCACCATCTCGACTTTTTGCCAATCGGATACGGCCATTCGGCCTTCGACCACCGCGAGGTAGCGTTTGTCCAAGGCGTGAGACCTAATGGAATGCGACAATCTGGAAGCTGCCTTCGATGTACGGGCAAAAACCATGATTCCTCCCACATTGAGGTCCAGTCGATGCACCAAACCCAAAAACACGTTCCCGGGTTTCTGGTGTCTGATTTTCAAGTCCGCTTTCAAGAGTGAAAGCATGTCCGGCAGGGGTTTTTCCCCCGCCTGCGAGAGCACACCCGGCGGCTTGATCGCCACGAGGAGATGATTGTCCTCAAAAATGTGCTTGATCACACCACTCATCCCAAAGCCACATCAAGGATCATCATGACAACGAAGCCGAACATGACTGCGATCGTGCCGATATTTGAATGCTCTCCAAGTTGAGCTTCGGGTATCAATTCTTCGACGACCACATAAATCATCGCCCCTGCCGCGAAGGCAAGAAACCAGGGCATGATCGAAGTCAATTGAGTCGCAAGTACCAGACCCAACACTGCGAAAACTGGTTCAACCACGCCACTCAAAGTACCGTATATGAACGCCTTGCCCGAAGACATTCCTTCTTGTTTCAGCGGCAAAGAGATGGCTGCACCTTCCGGAAAGTTCTGCAGACCGATACCGATGGCAAGACCGAATGCCGACATGATCGCAATCGGCGATCCCGTCTGAAGGGCTAAACCGAATGCCAACCCCACGGCGAGTCCTTCAGGGATGTTATGCAATGTCACCGCAAAAATCAACATTGTCGATCGCTTCAAAGAAGTTTTGATGCCTTCAGGTTTCTTTTCCCCAATATGAAGATGTGGCAAGAGATTATCCACGATGAGTAAAAAGAGCCCGCCTAAAGCGAAGCCGATGCCAGCGGGAATCCATCCTGGGATTCCGAGCAATTCCGCTTCTTCAATGGCAGGGTTAAGCAATGACCAAACCGATGCGGCAATCATCACGCCTGCCGCAAATCCCAAGGTGATTCGTTTGAAGCGATCACTCATGACATTGCGGAAAAAGAATACCATGCCCGATCCGGCGGTCGTCATCACAAAAATCAAACTGATACCGATGATGGTTATTGTTGTATCACTCCAGTTATGCATACAATCCTCCTACTGGTAATTGAGATTATGCGTCCACACGATGGGCAAAGGGAAAACGGAACGAAATGGGCTCGTTTCGGGGATATCGAGATCATCCCACGGTCCGAAAACAAAGCGATGCAATGCATGTTGATTGGAGAAATGCACACAAGAAGATCCGATGCTCAAAGTGAAACCATGATCTTTCGCAAACGTCATCTTCATATCGGATCCCTGTGTATTTCGGATATATGGCGAAAGTTCTTGGATGAACCTTCCCCAGTCGATGACTTTGAAACTGGCATGCTGATCCGTGGGTTCCGACGGATACGCTTTGAGATATGTATGGATTTCATCGGTTCTGGGCGCAGGGAACAACAAGACTTCCTGATCGTGATGTAGAAGAATCGTCGGCAGGATTTCGGATATAGCCTTGCGCTGGCCCCCATACTCACGCACGAGGATTTCATGCTTGATGAGATCGATCCGCAAGAACGCGTAAGCGATGACCTCTTCACCTTCGACGATCACATCCATGGCAAACTCAACCAACGAAAGCGGATGCATCTGCCCCTTTAACAAGGATTGAAACTCTTCTTCGCTTCGTTCAAATCGCAGCGACTCGTCCAGAAACAGACGATACACCTTGTCAAAGTCCGAAGGTCGGTATTCCCGCAAGTAATAGGAATGATCCGTCCATGGCTGTGTATGAATTTGATACCCGATCAGATCACCTACACGTGTCGCGCCAAAACGCTCATAGATGCCCCCATATCCCGAGATAATCAAAAGTGAGATTCCTTCAGAACGCGCATGGTCTTCGGCTTCAACGAGTAGTTTCGAAGCAAAGTTGCGCTTACGATACGCCTCTTCAGTGCACACGGCTCCAATCGATGCAACTTTGACTGGGTGCCTGTCAACGAGGAGCGTTGAGGGGTAGTAGTTGACGAGCGCACGGATTTTTCCATGGACCGTCATTTGATGCATGCGCTTCATGTTTGCTTGTCCCAATAGCAACAAGAAGCGGTGACGCATATCCTCTTGAAATGTCTTGGAAGCCAATTCGATTGCTTGATAATATTGATGTTCGTGAACCACACCGGATGTGGCGACTTGATAGCGACTCATGAAGGTCTCATATGATACGACGCTCTTAGTTCGACGGGATTCTTCCGCCATAAATGCCAACACATGGCTTTTTAAAGCTTCTTGAAGATTGGTCCGCTTCCCAGGATCATCACTTATCATGTATTGAACAAAATCATCCATGATACCGATATCGCCTCCCCCATGCATGAGATCGGCGTTACCCAACTGAATGACCTCGGGTTCAGGCGTATCAAAGCGCCATAACTCAAGTTCGTTTTTGTCCAAATGTCCGCGTATCTGTCCTTCAGTGCCCATCAACTTGATGGTCCTTGTGTTTTCCGTCGTGAAGCCGGTCATCGTAAAACTAACGGTCACTTCATTTTGAAATCTGATGATGACCACTTGGTGATCCACCACATTATTGTCGGTTTGATAGACACATCTGCCGTAGGGGCCATGTCTTAATGCCGCAAGCAATCCCGATTCGCTCATATCATTCGATACAGCAAGTTTCATCCAAATCGGCCCATTGGTATAGACTTTCGGCGCATAATAGACGCAACTATCTTGATGGGGACATCCATCCATACAAAAATCAGGGGCGTGATCGGGACAATTAGCCCGGGTGAAATAACTGAGATCACCAAAGGAAGCGACCTCGCTGACTTCGGATTGGGCAAAATAAACCATTAAATCCAGATCATGACATGATTTAGCCAAAATCATCGGACTTGAGGTGGCGTCATTCCGCCAATTGCCCCGAACATAACTATGGGCTTGATGCCAAAAAGATACATTCTCGTTGTGCTGGATACTCATCAAGCGTCCGATTTTTCCCGCATCCAACCAATCCTTGATTTGTGAAAAAAATGGAGTGTATCGCAAAACGTGGGCAATCATCAGTTTCAGATTCCGCGTCTCGGCCTCTTTGACCAAAAGCACGCAGTCTTCCACAGACACGGCCATCGGTTTCTCGAGAAAAATATGATAACCTACGGCCATTGCCATCATAGCAGGCTCCACATGCATATGATCCTGCGTGCAGATGAAACAACAATCGGCGATACGTCCCAAATCCAGGAGTTCGTCATAATCCGAGAACTGTCGATTCGGCAAAATATCATGCTGCATCGAGAAATAGGCTCGTCGCATCGGATCAGGCTCGGCAACAGCCACAAATTTGATATCATTCGGATGAATCAGGGCATAAGCCCCATAGACTCCGATTCCCCGGGCTCCCGCACCGATTAATACTGCTTCGATCAAGGATGCATCACCTACTTAATGATTATTTTATCATAAAACCGACAAAAAATGGTTTGAAGCAAAAAAAACCGGGCGTCCACCCGGATTATTCTTGCTTAAGGATTGACTCGATTCGGACCGCGGTATAAGAAAGTCACATCGCGAATGCTATCTTGATCAAATAATCGCATCAAGAAGCGGGTGAGTCCATATCCATATCCTCCATGAGGCGGAATGCCAAAGCGGAAAAAGTTTAAATAGAAGTCGATCGATTCGAGCGACAGCCCTTTTTCGACAGCTTGCTTTTCCAAATATTCGATGCGATGCTCGCGCTGCGCCCCGGTTGTGATTTCAATGCCTCGATACAACAAATCAAAACTCTTCGTCAAACCATCATCAGAAAGCATATGGTAGAACGGTCGCGCCGCAAACGGATAGTTGATGATGAAAACGTAATCGGATCCTAGTTTTTTCGCTGCGTAGAGGCCGATCAATTCTTCCTCACGACGATCAAAATCGTGTTCCTTTTCTCCTTGGTATTTGTATTCTTCCTGGATGATTCGTTTCGCTTCATAAAATGGAATGCGGGGAAAATCAGGCAGGTCATCCTTGATTTCGGCTTTGAACAGACGTTGATATTCATCGCCAATCGTTGCTTTCAGTTGTTTCATGACGTATTTGCACACGGCTTCTTCCATGTCCATCACATCATGGTGGGACTCAATCCAGCTCATTTCACAGTCGATACTGGTGAACTCAGTCGCGTGATATGCCGTATGGGAGTTTTCCGCGCGGAATGCCGGGGCGATCTCAAAGACATTGTTGAAGCCGGCAGCCATCGCCATCTGCTTGTAAAATTGAGGCGACTGAGCCAGAAAAACAGTTTTCCCGAAATAATCCAACTTAAATACTTCAGCTCCTGATTCGGAAGCGGTACCCAATATCTTCGGAGAATGGATTTCGATGAAGTGATTGGAAAGCCAATATTCTCGCATGGCCATTTCGGCGATCGTTTGCGCTTTGAATATCAAATAGTTCTCTTCGCGACGCAAATCCAGAAAACGGTTGTCTAAACGCAATTCCTTGTTGGATTGATTGGTGTAATCCAAAATGTCGATCGGGAGTTCTTCTTGAGACAAACTGGTCACTTCAAGTGAGGAAGGAATGATTTCCATCCCCCGAAGTTTGACATTCGGGCGCTCATACAATATTCCTCTGACCTTGATCGTGCTTTCCTTCGTCAGTTGAGATACGATCTCATTCATCGTTTGCATTTCGGGATTCTTCTCGAGTGTCACCTGGACTTTGCCCGACGAATCACGAATTACGACAAATTGAACATATTGCAAATCGCGGATTTTATCTACAAATCCGTGCAAGGTGATTTCTTGTCCATAAAAATTTGGGAGTTCAGAAAAATAGATTTTATTCATAGTGTACGCTCCTCATTGATTGAAGGTATTATACCATAGCCCCTGAGAATATTCAATCACGAACAACGACATAAACCGGAAAGATGACACGAAAAAAAAGCGTCCGAAGACGCTTATTTCTCAGCTTTATTTTTGGGTTCATGCACGACAACCTGTGGAAAGGGAATCTCGATATGGTTTTCGTCCAGTATATTTTTGATGATTCGTCGCATCTGCCGTTCCACGCCATAGTGTTGTTCCGTCAATGTCTTGACAGTTACGCGGATATCGACACTGCTCGATCCCAAGTTGATGACACCTACCACTTGCGGATCATCGATGATCTGTGGCAACTCTTCACGAATCTTCGGTAACTCTCTTTGTAACAACTGAATAGTATTATTCACGTTTTCGTGATAGGCAATTCCGAAGTCAACGATCGCAATCGAAGGATTCCGTGAAAAATTCGATACATTGGTAATGGAGCCGTTGGCCAGAATCTTGACTTCTCCACGCCAATTGCGAATTCGCGTCGTTTTGAGTCCGATATCTGTGACTTCACCCTTAAAACCGCCCACCTCAATGATATCGCCCACATCGAAGTGCTGTTCAAAAATGATGAACACACCGGCAATCAAATCATTGATGAATTTCTGCGCTCCCAGTCCGATGACGAGTCCCATGATTCCCAAACCGGCTAAAGCCGGTACGATATTGACTCCCCACATGGAAAGAATGATTAAAATCTCCAAGATACCTACGATGTATTTAATGATACTATGAGTCACTTTTGCCAACGTCTTCTTGCGCTTCTGTGTCGGTCCCGGCTTCTTACCTACCCGAATCAATGCCAACTTCGAAAGTTTTAATACCGCCATCGCGATAAAGATGACAACAACAGAACCAATGATAGCCCCGATTTTTGCCAATAAAAACCCTTCGAGATCCGTGATCATATCGCTCATTATCAGCGAAAAATCAAACTCTAAGAGGAGTAATATTCCAATGATTCCTCCCACAAAAAGCAGAAAATCAAGAAAATACAAAAGTACGATACGCCAATGCTTGACATTTTCCTCGTTGTTTTTGATCCATCGACGTTGAAAGAAAAAGAAAGCCACCAATGACACGGCGATTAATACCGCTAAACCTATATTGATGAAGAACGGTATCTTTAACATGATTCCCATCCGAAAACCACCTCCAAGAACATATCCATTATAGCATAAACATGTTTTTATGGGCAACGTATCACATCAGAATCCCTACATGAAGGACTATAAGCACTCGATATATATGTCCACGAGAAATGTCAATTGATAGCCTTGACTCCAAAGTTCAAAATGTTGGCTTCGCTGACCACCCTTGACGCATGATTGGAATTAACCCTCATCGAAAAAGAGAAATGGCTCCCATGCACGTGCGCGACAAACTCCAAAAAGTTGATTCGCACATGCAAGAAGCCAAGAAAAAATATCATGGTCGAGATGATGGGATTCGAACCCACGACCTCTTAGTCCCGAACCAAGCGCGCTACCAAACTGCGCCACATCTCGACGGATGGCGGAAGAGGTGGGATTCGAACCCACGTGCCCTTGCGGACAACTGCATTTCGAGTGCAGCTCGTTACAACCACTTCGATACTCTTCCGTAAAACCAATCCCGTCCGAAGACGGGATGATCATGACCAATGGAGCAGGTAAAGGGAATCGAACCCTCATAATCAGCTTGGAAGGCTGATGTTCTACCATTGAACTATACCTGCATAAAATCGCAAAAATATGATACCACAAAGGCAAGGTGGTGTCAATAAAATTCGCTTGTCCTAACTCCTTTTCTCCACAGCTCTCAGTTTCGCACTATGTGCACGGTTATTCGCGAGAATTTCCGCATCAGAAGGTATTACAACTCGTTT
>JBAZGL010000057.1:0-7133 GCA_041652855.1 Candidatus Izemoplasmatales bacterium | reverse complement strand
TTCACACATTCCCAAGCGCAACTCGCTATTTGCTTATTTTCAACATCGTCTCGGTTTCCGAGAAGGACCGGGCAAGGCCCCACTTCATGATGTCTATGAACTCCTCGACGAGGGGATTGTCGATATGATGGATATGCCGATTTCATGGCTTCAGCGGGAAAAGAACCTGATGCAGCGCTATTGCGTTGAGAACGACTATTTTTTTGTGAATAAGAAGAAGATCCGCGCGAAAATGTCCACCCTCGTTTACCCGGTGCATTATCTGGATATGGAAGCGTTGCCGGCTCCTTTGCCCCGCTTTGTCGGCGAACGCCCGTATACGCAAAGCGTGTTCATATTTTCTGTTCATTCGCAGCAGGAAAAAAACGGTGCGCTGAGGCATGTCGATGCGCTGATCACAACGAACGAGGATCATCGGAAAGCATTAATTGAACAATTGCTGGAGGCGATTCCCGAAGGCGATGGCAGTGTCGTTGTCTTCCGCCAGGATTTCATCATCGAACGTATGGATGAATGGATCCGTCTGTTTCCTGAATATGCGTCGCGAATCGACGCTATCAAAGCGCGCTTGTTTGATTTGTTATTGCTTGTGAAGAACGATTATGCTTTTTATCAAGCTTTGGGATATAGCAAACAGGAAGCTTCGACCTATAACTTGTATCATCCCGATCAGAACGGGAGTTACGATCTGAAAGCGATCTTATCCGCGTTCAAGAAGGATCCCTTCGCTGATCTCGAAATCAAGGATCGGGAAACCTGTTATCGCGAATATGCCCGGAGTATGACTTCCAAGTCGAAAGATAAAGCCATCATCTTCCCTCGCTTGCGATCCTATGCCCAATATGTGACAGAGTCCTTGGCGGATATCCTTGATGGTCTTTGGGGCGAGTTGGAGAAATAATGCTTGCATCGTGATAGACGCTATGGTATAATAAACGTCGCGCCCTGACCTAGAATTGACGACACTCCAACGTCTTTTGTGGATCTGGGTAAGACAAAAAAATGGAGGAAACACACACATGGCACTCACCAAAGAACGCATCAAAGAAATTCTTACGGAGTTTGGCACAAAAGAGGGAGATACGGGTTCGCCCGAGATTCAAGTCGCGCTCTTGACCGAAGAAATCAAGACGTTGAACGAGCATCTGAAACTTCACAAACATGATTTTCATTCCCGCAGAGGCCTACTGATCAAGGTCGGAAAAAGACGGAGTATGCTAAAGTATCTTCAATCCGTATCTGTTGAGCGTTATCAAGCGTTGATTCAAAAATTAGGATTGCGTCGATAGCTACTTACTTAGCACCCATTCCATGGGTGCTTTAATTTCGAAGAAAATTCGAAGAAATGTCTATGATATGATATAATTATTGAGATAAGTCTATTTTTTGAGAGAAATGAGGATATATATGGAAGACAAACACATGTTTCACTTTGAGTTAGCAGGCAAAAAAATCACGATTGAAACTAATCATTTGGCCAAACAAGCGACCGGAGCGTGTCTGGTACGCTATGAAGATACGGCAGTTCTGTCGGTTGCGGTCATCGGTCAGGAGCCGTCTTCTCAGGACTTCTTTCCTTTGATGGTCATGTATCAGGAGAAGCTTTATGCCGCGGGGAAAATTCCAGGAGGATTTTTGCGTCGTGAGGGTCGACCCACAGAAAAAGAGATTTTGACATCGAGAGCCATCGATCGGCCGTTGAGACCTTTATTCGCAGAAGGATTTCGCTACGAGGTTCAAGTCATCAATACGGTGATGTCTGCAAATCCGGATTATTCGGCATATGTGGCATCACTGCTCGGTTCATCGCTTGCTTTGGGCATTGGCGGCGTTCCGTTCAACGGACCAGTGGCCGGTGTTCATGTCGGGCTGATTGAAGGGCAGTTCATTTTGAATCCCTCTGCCGAGCAGATGCTTTTGTCGGAAATGGATTTGACAGTTGCGGGAACGAAAGATGCCATCAATATGGTCGAAGCCGGTTCGAAAGAAGTCAACGAGGAAGTCATATTGGAAGCCATCCTTTTTGCTCACGAGCAGATCAAGCAATTGGTCGCTTTCCAGGAGACTATCATTCAAGCTGTCGGCAAGCCGAAAATCGAGGTCACGCTCATTCAACCTTCCGATGAGATTCGCGAAGCGGTCATGGGCTTGGAAAAAGGCAGAATCGTCCAGGCGATTTCGACTGTGGATAAACTCGAGCGTCAACATAAAATCGAAGCCATCGAAAACGAAATTCGCGAACGATTGACGGAAGACTATAAAAAAGCGGGCTTGGATCGCGAAGAGATCGAGACGAACATCAAATTTGTCAATCAAATTCTCGAAGAGGTCCAAGTCAATGAAGTGCGTCGACTCATCACAAAAGACAAGATCCGTCCCGACGGACGTCGCGTGGATCAGTTGCGCCAACTGGATGCCGAAATCGATTTGTTCGAACGGACGCATGGTTCCTCGCTTTTCACCAGAGGACAGACGCAAGCGTTGGCAACGGTCACGTTGGGCGCACTGGGTGAAGCACAGATCATCGACGGTGTCTCCATCGAAGAAGGCAAACGCTTCATGTTGCACTATAATTTCCCCCAATACTCCGTGGGATCGACTGGGCGCTACATGGGACCGGGAAGAAGAGAGATCGGTCATGGCGCTTTGGGCGAACGTGCCTTGTTCCAGGTATTACCATCCGAAGATGAGTTTCCGTATGCACTTCGCATCGTATCAGAAATTCTCGAGTCCAACGGGTCTTCCTCACAGGCGACCATTTGCGCAGGCTCATTGGCGCTCATGGCTGCTGGAGTCCCCATCACCGCGCATGTGGCGGGAATCGCGATGGGATTGGTCAAAGAAGGCGATCATTACACAATCCTTACCGATATTCAAGGATTGGAAGACCATTTCGGCGATATGGATTTCAAGGTGGCCGGAACGCGTAAAGGCATTTGCTCATTACAGATGGACATCAAGATATCGGGAATCACGCGCAACATCTTTCAAGAGGCCTTGACGCAAGCCAAGAAAGCCCGCATGGAAATCCTGGATGTCATGGATCGCACCATTGACAAACCGCGTGAGGAATTATCCAAATATGCACCTAAAGTCAAGGTTATGTGGGTTGGAGTCGACAAGATTCGCGAAATCATCGGTAGTGGCGGCAAAACGATCAGTTCGATTATCGAACAATGTAACGATGTGAAGATCGATATCGAGCAAGATGGTCGCGTCACGATCATGCATCAAGACAAGTTCTTCATTGATAAAGCGATCAAGTTGATAGAAAATATCATTCGCGAAGTCGAGGTAGGAGAATTCTATCAAGGAACCGTCGTCAGAATCGAGAGGTTTGGTTGTTTCGTAGAGTTATGGCCGGGTCAAGACGGCTTGGTTCATATATCCAAACTCGCCAAGGAACGCGTGGAACGCGTGGAAGATGTCGTGAAGCTCGGTGATGTGATCACCGTCAAAGTGATCGGTGTCGACGACAAAGGTCGCGTCGACTTGTCGCGTAAAGCGGTTCTTGATTCCCTGACTATCAAACAATAAACACATATGGTATAATAAAGTGTCAAGACCATCGGGCAATCGAGCACCTTTACGGGTGTTAGGAAAGTCCATGCTAGCACAGACTGGGATGTCTGTAGTGTTTGCGCTAAACGAAACGATAAGTTTAGGCATCTCCTCGGAGATGACGGCAGAGAAAAGAATGTCAAAGGTCCGAGTATCTGTAAAGTGCCACAGAGACGAATCGCATTGAACAAGTGCGGCTGAAACGCGGTAAACCCCACAAGCTAGAAACCCAAATCATGGTAGGGGCACGGTGCATCGGGAATCAAACCGAATGCGCTGACGGGCACAGCCCGGAGATAAATGATTGCCACTTTCTATTTAGAGAGTACAGAACATGGCTTATAGATGGTCGAGACAAAAAGCATGGTGCTTCACCATGCTTTTTATATCGCTTGAGTCAACAATGGTTTTTCTTGCATTTTTAGGGGTATGTAGTGTAAAATTGTCCTAGGAAAGGAGGCGGTTTCGTGAGCCATTCATCAGAAGAATATCGTCAAAGACAAAAGCGCATCCGGAATTTTTCCATCATCGCCCATATCGACCATGGGAAATCGACACTTGCGGACCGTATCCTTGAATTAACCAACTCTGTCTCCATGCGCGATATGAAAAGTCAGCTGCTGGATTCGATGGATCTTGAGCGTGAGCGTGGTATCACGATCAAACTGAACTCGGTAGAACTGAAGTATCTCGCTTTGGACCAGACCGAATATATCTTTCATTTAATCGATACACCGGGGCACGTGGATTTCACCTATGAAGTCTCGCGTTCATTGGCCGCATGCGAAGGCGCGATCCTCGTCGTCGATGCATCTCAAGGAATCGAAGCGCAAACGCTCGCAAATGTGTATCTCGCACTTGATAACAATCTGGAAATCATTCCCGTCATCAATAAAATCGACCTTCCCAGCGCCGAACCGGATCGCGTCAAAAAGGAAATCGAAGATGTTATCGGCTTGGATGGGGACGATGCCGTGTATGCTTCCGCCAAGGAAGGCATCGGCATTCGCGACATTCTCGAAATGGTCGTCAAGCATGTGCCCGCACCTTCCGGTAATCCGGACAATCCGCTCAGCGCATTGATCTTTGATTCGTTTTATGATCCATACCGCGGCGTCATTCCTTTGATCCGTGTCGTAGATGGCACCATTCGACGCGGGGATATGATCCGGATGATGGCGACCAATGCTGTGTTTGAGGTCAACGATATCGGCGTCTATACCCCTAAAGAAGAAGCGCGTGCATTTTTGACATCCGGTGATGTCGGTTGGGTCAGCGCGACGATCAAAACCATCGAGAAAGTTCATGTGGGAGACACGATCACACACGCACAGAGATCGGCACTCAAAGCGCTTCCAGGATATCGGAAGCTGACGCCCATGGTCTATTCGGGTATCTATCCCGTTGACGCGGACGATTATGTGGATTTGCGCGATGCGCTCGAAAAGTTGAAACTGAGCGATGCCTCGCTCATCTATGAACCTGAGACTTCGGAAGCTTTGGGTTTCGGGTTTCGGATCGGATTTTTGGGAATGCTTCACATGGAGATTTTCCAAGAACGGATTGAACGGGAGTTCAAACAAAATGTGATTGCGACTGCCCCGAGTGTGAATTACCGCGTCCATTTAACAGACCAGACCATGATTGAAATCGATAATCCGGCGATGATGCCTGCCGTGCAAAGGATCAAAATGATCGAGGAACCTTACGTCAAGGCAATCATCATCTCTCCGAAAGAGTACGTCGGAAACATCATGGAATTATGCCAGTTCAAACGCGGCATCTTCAAGGACATGCAATATGTCAGCGATATCCGCGTGGAATTGATCTATGAGATGCCTTTATCGGAAATCATCTTTGATTTCTTCAATCGCTTGAAATCCGGATCGAAAGGTTATGCATCACTCGACTACGAGGCAATCGGATATCGGCAAGGTAAATTGGTCAAGATTGACATATTGCTTAATGGCGAGGCGGTCGACGCTTTGGCTTTGATCGTTCATCAGGATCAGGCATTCGAGCGTTCGTTACGCATTTGCCAAAAATTGAAAGACCTGATTCCGCGCCAGCTCTTCGAAATCCCTGTTCAAGCGGCCATCGGCAGCAAGATCATCGCACGCACCAACATCAAAGCGATGCGCAAGGATGTGCTTGCGAAGTGTTACGGGGGCGATGTCTCAAGAAAGAAGAAATTGCTAGAAAAACAGAAGCAAGGAAAGAAACGCATGAAATCCGTAGGCTCGGTCGACATACCGCAAGCGGCATTCATGGCCGTATTATCCCTGGATGACGAATGAATCGGTTCCCGATGGAGCCGATTTTTGTTTGCTTTCGTGGACAATTTCATGGGATTATGTTAACATAAAAGGGGTGACTCATCATGATACAAGCCTTGTATATCCACATTCCTTTTTGCCAAAAGATATGCCGTTATTGTGATTTTCCCAAAATGGTTTTGTCACAAGAGTTGCATAGCGATTATTTGGACGCGCTCATCCGTGAGTTGACTCACTACGAAGCCAAACTCCGGGACATCGATACCATATATATTGGTGGGGGAACCCCATCAATATTGGTCCCGGATCAACTCGAACGATTGTTGGATCAGATCCATCGCATCATCGGAATAGATCAGATCAAGGAGTTTTCGATCGAGGCGAATCCCAATGATGTCTGTGAATCCTTTGTGGAGATCATCAAGCGTTATGGAATCAATCGCGTGAGTCTGGGCGTCCAATCCTTCGACCCTCAAACGCTCAACGAACTTGGAAGGACTCATCACGCTGAAGATGTGTTTCGTGCCGTACGACTGCTCAAAAAATATCGGTTGTGTACGAACATCGACCT
Organism: Candidatus Izemoplasmatales bacterium; assembly: GCA_041652855.1. Classification (GTDB taxonomy): domain Bacteria; phylum Bacillota_I; class Bacilli_A; order Izemoplasmatales; family Hujiaoplasmataceae; genus JAAYZB01. Next base: position 725 of record JBAZGL010000057.1, on the reverse strand, counting down.
CATCCATGGTTGCGCTTCTCAAAGCGTGAAGACCGTAGAGGCGGATATGGAAAAGGCGCTTCAACTTCACGTTGAGCATCTATCGTGTTATGACTTGATACTGGAACACAAAACGCAACTCCATCACGATTTTCTCCATCAACGATGGTCTCCCCCCTCTGAAGAAGTCATCATCGCCAGCGATATCTTGATTGAGGATATGTTGAAACTAGCGGGCTATGAACATTATGAGGTCAGCAATTACGCTTTGCCCGGACATGAATGTCTCCATCATCTGCACTACTGGAATCTCGATGAATATCTCGGGCTGGGAATGGCGGCAGCTTCGCAATATGACCAGAAGCGACTGGTTAATCCGACGCGAATCAAAGGCTATATCGACTCCGTGATGCGATACGGATACGCCACAACCACCACTGAACCCTTTGATCCGGAAATGGAATTTGTGATGTTGGGACTGAGAAAGCTATCCGGTATATCGAAGCGCGCGTTCCATGAACGCTTCGGTATTGAGGTGGGTGTCTGTTTTCCCCGTCTGTCATCGTTGCTTCAGGGACCCTTGATCGGTGAATGCGGTGATCAGATCAGACTCACACCTCAAGGCATGCGTTTGGCCAATCAGGTGTACTTGGAATTGTTCGAGGAGGTACTCCCGTGAAAATTCTATTGAAAGAGTATCTCTATTATCTCAAGACCGAACGGGGATTGAGCGAAAACACGATGAT
>JBAZGL010000056.1:0-7241 GCA_041652855.1 Candidatus Izemoplasmatales bacterium | reverse complement strand
ATCGTGATAACCGACAAAGATCGTTGCAACGCCGCTTGCATGCGCCAAGATTTCACCATCAAGCGAAACCGATACAATCGTATCATCACTCGATGAGAAATGGATGGGTGACACATTAGCCTGGTACACGACCATCACAGAACCATCGATGGGCAGCGTCACTTCAGTGAACGATAGCGTCAATGACACCTCTGTCGTCGTAGGAATACCGGTAGTGGTATTCGTGAGCGTCGAAGGGGTAGCGGTCACCGGGTTTGTCGTGGCCATTGTCGATGGGTCATCAGTTGTCGGGTTTAAACTCGTCACAGTCGTCGGATGATGACTTGTAGCGGTTGTCGGAGTAAAGGTCGAGGTCGCATTGATACAGCCCTGAAGCAAGACGACCAATGCAATAAGCAGGGCAATGATGGTTTTTTTCATGGATTAATGGACAGGCCTTTCCTGAGCAGAGTCGCGAATCACGAGGGATCCCTGTGTCAGGATGCGCCCGTAGACTCTTTGGGGATTGACGATTTTCTTGGTGATCATCTTGACCGCGGTTTCAACCATACTCGGAATATTATTGTCAATGGTGGTGACCCGAGGCTCACCGATGATTGAGAACAAGGAGTTATCAAAGCCGACAACCGAACAATCCTCCGGCACTTTCAGGCCTTGTTTTTTCAAGGTGTTAATCAACATGTGCGCCACCCGATCGCAGTTGCATACGAATGCGCTCGGGAGGGGAGAAGGCAATTGCAAATCGATGAACTGGCCAAGCTCATCGCGATCAGGAATCAGATATTCCGACCGCAAAGGAATCTGATTTTCAATCAAACTTTTATAATAACCGAGAAAGCGGTCCTGAATGCTTGAAGTCGCTTCAATCGATCCCACATACGCGATATCACGATGATACTGTTTCACGAGGTGGTTGGTCAAAGTATAGGCGGAAAAAAAGTTGTCCGTCACAACGCAGTCGGTCTTGAACTCGTTCACATAGAAATCAAAAAAGATGATGGGTACCTTCACCTTGTCGATCTGCCGCAGGTAATCCGGGCACATCTGGCCCAACACAATGATGCCATCGACTTTATTCTCGTTATACAGCCTGGGATAGATGCCTTTCTTCTCATTGTGATAGGTCACGATTTCCATGATTCCCGAATAACCGAGCTCATCCAAACGACGAATCATTTCACCGCAAACGGTGAAATAATACGACTCGTTGTCGAGCGTATATTTTTCCGCAATCAAAATGCCCACATTGAACTGCTTGTCGGTCTTGAGACTTCTCGCTGAATTATTCAGCCGATATCCCATCGAACGGGCGGTTTCTTTGACGCGATGTCGAAGGTCCTCGGAAACACCCTCTTTATCGTTGAGGGCCTTTGAAACAGAGACTTTGCTGATGTTGAGCTTTTCGGCAATATCCGACATATTGATTTTTTTCATACTGACTCCCTTAAACATAGGTATCGAATAAGCTTTGGATCTCCATTTCTGCTTCTTGTAGCGCGTTCATGGAACATATTTCTATGGTGCGTTTCTCATTGGGGAATAAGTGAAAATAGTTGTCCGAATAAGATACACCATCGACGGGAAAGCTGATCACGACATATTTAGCGAAATGTGCGGACTCCAACTGGCATTCATATCGCGATTCGTCCCGTTGAATCAACCGAGTTTTGATCTCGGGCCGAATCAATCGTAAATGTTTGTCCGGCGCGAATGAAACTTGATTTTCTACTTGTTCTGACGTGCATGTCCGATAGATGACACGCAGAACTCGATTCCATTTTTCGACTTGTGACAGCGAAAACATTCTTTTCGTGATCAAAGTTGCACTTTGTTTCTTCGCAATAGCCGACAAAGTCCCGTGTTCGATGACATGACCGGAAAAATCCATCAGTTCCCATTGAAGGATCCCTTCGATATCGGACAGTCGATCATTGACGATCCAAATACCTGCTTCAGTATCTTTTTCCTCAATCGAGATCATCAAGGGTGCAAAAAATTTCCGGCTGTGATAAAACAGCGCCTTTTTGCGATGAAAATAGTCGATTGCCGACCATGAAGCAACCGGCCAGCAGTCATTGAGTTGCCAATACAAGGTGCCCATGGTCCGGCCGTATTGTCTGCGCCAGTGTTCCACTCCGTAGCGGACTCCTTCCGCCTGGATCAACTGCGAGACGTAAAGCAAGGATGGAAAATCCTTCGGATACCGAAACAACTTCCCGATATATTGCAAGATTTTGTCATTTGCAGTCTGGTTTTTCTGATGGCACTCCATCACGTAAGAAAAGATGTTCAAGTCTTCCGGTTGAGCAAAATACGACACGGTTTCGATGCATGGAAACGATTGAATACCAAACTCGCTCATGAAGCGGGGGTTGACATTCCGATAACCGGTGATTGGTTCGTTATTATGCCATACGCCCCAATAATGCATATCACCGCGTTCCTCGCTGTTCGGCTCATCAAGTCCGCCTCCGGAAGAAGGTGATGACGGCCAATAGAAGAGTTCGGGTGAGGCTTTTTCAACCCAAAGCGGGATCAGTTGTTCATATTGTCTGAGGTATAATTCTTGCGATAGCTTTTCATTTGGCACATGCCACGAGGTCACCGCGACTTCGTTTTCATTGTTGCCGCAGATCAACGCCAGGCATGCATGATGGCGAATCCTTTGAAGATTGTCTGTGACTTCATGTTCGATCTCGGACACGAACGCATCACTTAGTTCATAGACCGCACAGGAGAACATCAAGTCCTGCCACACTAAAATGCCGAGCTCATCGCACAAATCATAAAAATAATCCGGAGGGTAAATACCGCCGCCCCAAACACGGAGGGCGTTGTGATTTGCTGAGGCGGCGGCCGTAAGCAGATCTCGGGTTGTGTCATAAGTCTGTCTCGCCAAAAGATTGTCTTCGATGATATAATTGGCTCCCTTGGCAAATACGGGCACTTGGTTCACATGAATCGCAAATGATTTTCCCCATGGATCCACGTCTTGTCTGATTTCGATGGTGCGAAGACCGATTCTCATTGTCTTCTCTGATTCGGGCAAACCATCAAAATGAAGCGATAATCGTACTGTATAAAGTGGTTGATCCCCGTATCCGACGGGCCACCATAATTGTGGTTCGGATATCAAGACTTGAAAATGGTTATGGTTTTTTAGGGCTTGGGCGTATGAACCGATAGATTTCACCGATGGATCCTCAAGTTCCAAGGAAATCATTCCTGTGGAATCCGGATGAATCACTTCCGAATCAACCCAGATGTCAAGTACCACTTCTTCAGAGGAATGCGTTTGTTTGACCCTGACATCGTCGATACGCGCGAAACGATGATCTTCGATATAAATGTCCCGCCAAATGCCGGCATCCGGGAGTTGAGGACCCCAGTCCCAACCAAACATGGAGGACGCTTTCCGCAAATAGATAAAACCCCGCATGGCATCGCCCGCATGATAGAATCTGCGATTGAAAAACGCTGTTCGTTCTTCAATATAGGCAATCGGAGAACGCAAGACCACTTCAATCTCATTTTCTCCTTCGACCAAAAAATCACGCAAATCAAACCGGTAGCGACGGTGCATATTACACGTTTGGGCGAGCAATTGATGATTGATCCGGATTTCAGATACGGTATCAATCCCTTCAAAAACGATTTCGGGGTGGTGGAGTTCAGATGCGTTGATCATGAACGTGCGCATGTAGGTAAAATCATGGCGCATGACCTCGCGCACCGCGTATTCGTTGTCGCCGACAAAGGGATCTGGAATCATTCCCGCTTGCAATAGATCGAAATAGACCGAGCCCGGAACCCTCCCGTTGATCGGTTGTTCAAGAAAAGCTGATGTCAAACGCCACGTTCCGGCCAAATCGATCTGGATCAAGGGAAATCCTCCAAGTTGATTAAATATTTAAGGATATGTGACTCTTGGTCTTTGAATGGTAAAATCGGTCAATTCTACAATATAATCGACTAACGCGTTCGCTACATTCACATGGGTGCCCACCGTGGGGTGATAACTCGATCCATACGGATAATATGCCCCAGCAGATTCCATTTTGAACGCATGGACACAATTGGTAATCTCATTGAGGTTTTGGACCACTTGTAAAGTCACCGGCTCAAGCGTCATCGATTCACCCATCAGGCCATATGCGACGATGATCACGGCGTTGGGGTGGTAGTTATGCAGTTTCTCGAGAAAGAATGAATAATCTTGCACAAATCGATCGCGAAGCAGTGCTTTATCTTCATCGCTCATCGAATTGTATCCGGAGGCATTGAAATCGTTTGACCCAAGGTTGACCACAATCACATCCGGACTATCCTGGGTGTGATCCCATCTTCCGAGTTCCGTCAATACCCGATTGGACGCATTGATCGCGACGTAATCATACGCATTGGGAATATTTTCAACTGTACTGATCGCGCCTCCGGGAGTGTTGTATCCTCTGGAAACGCCCCAGCCGCTAGCTGCGACAATCGCGCACTCCGCATTCATCATATAGGAAGCCAAATAGGCGAATCCGAGTAGCCCATTCGAGTTTTGAGTGGATTTCGCTTCTGAAGATGAAGCTGCCAAATTCCCGAAGCCGGTGGATGACGATGCCGCAATAAACTGGAACTTCAACGCTTTGTCCGGTGCGGGTTCTGCAAAATAGCCATCCGTTGAGATATTTTTCAGAGCCGTGTTGGAATCGATGGCTTCACTCCGCTTGAGGACCTTCACACGATGGTAACCTTCTTCGAGTCCACTCGCGAGCGTAACTGTTTTCTCTGCTTGATCCAAGACGATGGTCGTCCCTGCATTGGGATGTTCGGTTCCATCGATGAAGATGACAAGATGCGGTCTTTTGCTCACAGTACTCGTATTCGAGGCGACAAATGTCGCTTGAAGCGAAGTTCCGTAGAATCCGACTTCGAATCCGCTCGCTGTATAATAGAAGGATACGATTTCCTGTGATTCATCATAATAGGTGCGACCCGTCCAATTCATATAACGGTAATCTTCTAAGTCGCTTCCTGATAGATTGTTGGTTCGATTGGGATCCATAATCTCGGCAACCACCTCACTGGAGTATGCGGAATTCCCATATACTTGATTACCAATGGCGCGTAGAGAAAAGCCATACGTTCCATCGGTCAGAATCAATCTCAGGTTGAATCCGCTCGGCACAAAATAATAGGACACATCACCTGATGATACAGCGCGGACTTGAAGTTGGTATTTGGTCGCGTTCTGAACGCCATGAAACTGAATGATATTGTTTTGAATGGCCAAATCCGTCGGCACTTCAAGAGGCAACAACGTCTGAAGTTGCGTCGTAGGAGCCAGAGTCGTTGGTATACCCGTGGTCGGTACCATAGTCGTCGGCACCACCGTTGTCGGTGCCACAGTCGTTGGAGCCACAGTCGTTGGAGCCACAGTCGTTGGGGCTAATGTGGAGGGCGATATCGTCGTGGGTGCAATAGTAGGTGCTCCACTTGTGGGTGGAGCAGAGGTTGTGGGCGGGTTGGTAGTCGTCTGAATCGTCTGTGAAGTCGTTATGTTTGAACAAGCTATGAGTGCTCCGACATATAAAACTGCAACAAAAAAAGCGGTGATCTTCTTCATGTGCATCTCCTAACATCTAAATTGTAACTTTATCGATAACTTAATTTTATTTCATCCTCAGTCAAATGTCAAGTAAGCGTTTACCTTTTTTTGAAAAAAAAGAAGCCGAGTCCGGCTTCTTGGATTTTATCTTTTCATCATCTCTTCGAGCAATCGATCAAAGGGGGCGGTGGCTACACCGACATATTTGTCAGCGGCACCATAGTAGACATAGAGGATCCCGTCTTTGACCACGTTCCCCGTAGGGAAGACACAGCCTTCATAGACGCCCTTGGTCTCATACCAAGCTTCAGGTTCGAAGATTGGTTCTGGGGTGCGGGCGATGATCTTTCGCGGATCATTGAGATCGAGGATGACGGCACCGACGCGGTATGTGTGATCCTTCTCCGACACACCATGATAAATATGGAACCACCCGTAAGGGGTTCGGATGGGCGGACAAGATCCACCGATTTTCTTCGATTCCCACCATGTTTCGCCCTTCATCAACAACTCCGGTTTTCCCCATTCGAGGATATCATCCGAAAACGAAATCCAGATCGCCGGATTGGCATTGGGAAACCCTTCGCCACACCAATTCATCGGTCGCGACAATCGCACGAACTGATGGTTGATTTTTTCAGGAAAAAAGAACACATCGCGATCATCAAGACGCGTGTCGGTGATTCGACCCAGTTTCTTATAGGTGCGAAAATCCTTGGTAATCGCAAGGAACGTCGCAGAATTGTTCTCAAGTAGATATTTTGGTCCCACCTTGGGGGGATCCATCCATGGTTTCGGTTCATTCAACCAATATCTTCCGGGCGCATAAGGGCGCGATGCATAGGTCAGAAAATACCACTCACCCATCCGAATCAATCTCGGGTCTTCCACGCATCCACCATCTGCGCCGTCATAATCGGGCGCAAATATAGGTTCTTTGCTTTGACGTTCAAAATGAATTCCGTCTTTCGAGGTTGCAAGCCCCAAATAGATATAGTGCATCGGTGTATCGCCCGCGGCGCGATAGAGCATCACGAACTCGGCGTTTTCATCATCATAGATCACGGCGGGGTTCAATACGACAAGGTCTTCCCAAGCATTATCCGGGTTGGGATATAAAATGGGATTATCGGTGGCGCGTTGTAGTTTAATCATCGTCATTCATCTCCATATCATCCAAAGATTGTGTTTTCATAGTGATGATATCACAACCGTTACCAAAATAAAAGCGGGAATTTTCTTCCCGAAACCTCGATGATGGACTTCTCATAAGCGAAGATCGACAATCAATATGTAATATTGAAGTCGCTATTTCATCTCACATAAATTTCGATAAAAAAATGGAGAATTCTTGCATTTGCACAAAATAGACCCCATGAACGGGTTTGGTGTGATTCACCAATGCGACATCGCTTTCGTTCAAATAGACAGTGATATTGTGACATCCCGGGACAATCAACGCAATGCGTATCGTCGGTTTCTCCGGATGTTTGAGTTTGATGAACTCCGAAACGCCATCGATGGTTTTAGGTCTCATAGAACGCTTCCAAGCTTTCGGATCGTCATTGATACACCATTGCATCGGATTCGTGATGATCAACTCATATTTGCTTGAAAGCCTCACAACTTTCAGAAAAAATGCCTG
>JBAZGL010000055.1:2213-7373 GCA_041652855.1 Candidatus Izemoplasmatales bacterium | reverse complement strand
TCATATTTGATGACACGTACTTGTCTTGGCATCCGAACACATTCGATATTTACGGTTATTCATCGAACGAAGAGACGTATGTCATGCGTTTCTATTCTGTAGGTGGTGGCAGCATCCAGATCGAAGGCGAACCCGCCCTGACGATGGATGAAGTCTATCCCCATCAATCCTTTGATGCCATCCGCGATTATTGCATCCAGGAGCATATACGACTATATGAGTATGTGGAACGTTTTGAAGGTCCCGATATTTGGGATTTTCTCAATGAAATCTACAATACGATGATGGATGCGATCAATCGCGGCCTGAAACGAGACGGATTTCTTCCGGGTGAACTCAATATCAGACGGAAAGCGCGTGGTATATTATCCGCGATATCCGAAAATGAACCGCCTGAACTTACGACGATCCGACTCGTGAGCGCTTATGCGTACGCGGTCAGTGAAGAAAACGCTTCGGGGAATATTGTGGTGACATCTCCGACGTGCGGCGCGAGCGGAGTCATACCGAGTGTGATGCGTTTTTCACAAGAGAAATACGGTCACTCCAAACAATCCTGTCTTCATGCGTTGGCTACTGCGGGAGTGATTGGCAATCTGATCAAACATAACGCGTCCATTAGCGGCGCGATTGCAGGATGTCAGGCTGAAGTCGGTAGCGCGTCGGCGATGGCAGCTTCCATGAGAGCTGAACTGCACAACTTGTCTTTGAATCAGATCGAGTATGCCGCAGAAGTGTCTCTCGAACATCATTTGGGTTTGACCTGTGATCCGATACTCGGATATGTCCAGATTCCATGCATCGAACGCAATGCGGTGGCTGCCCTGCGAGCGATCGACGCCACCGGGTTGGCATATTTTCTGTCTCAAACACGAAAGATATCACTGGACATGGTGATTGATACGATGTATCAGACCGGGAAAGACATTCACACGAAATACCGTGAGACGGGAGTCGGCGGATTAGCGTTGCTTTATGGAAAGATCAAAGGCGAGAAGGAGCCAGTATAATGGATGATTTATCACAGACTTTCATAGTAGAGGCCATTGATCTCACGCATGATGCCTTAGGCGTGTGTCGTCTTGAAGACGGATACACTGTTTTCGTTGAAGATATGCTCAAGGGTGAATCGGCGGAAATCATCATCACCAGCCGAGGTAAAAATTATGGTTTCGGCAAAGTGGTGCATCGCCTATCGAAAAGCCCCTACCGGATTACACCCAAATGCAGGCATTTTTATGAGTGCGGTGGGTGTAATCTCATGCATATAGAATATGATCTGCAACGGAGTTTCAAACGATATCGTATTGAAACGATGCTCCGTAAGAATCATCTTGATCATGTAATCGTCAAGGATATGCTCCAGATGGCGCAACCCTATTTTTATCGCAACAAAGTTGAAATCAAGTTCCGCCAAGGGCCAAACGGCGTAGAAGCCGGATTTTTCCAAACAAAATCCCATGTTTTGGTCAATCTGGAAGAATGCCATATCATACCCAAAAAAATGTATGATATCATCGCTTTGATTCGCAACATCTGCAACGAACTCAAAATCGACGCATATGACGACGAGCGGAAAACTGGAATTCTGAAATCGGTCATCATTCGAGAATCACACACCTCAAAGGAAATCATCATCTTATTTCAGCTCGCAAAAGCATTGCCTTTGGTCGATCGGTTGGTCCACAAACTCATATCCCGATTTCCGGAAGTGAGCGGGATGGCGACTACGCTCACAAAAGATGAGTCGAACTTGTCACCCGATCCCATCACGATCATTTACGGCAAGGATCACATCATTGAGACCATTCTTCAGGTCAAATATCGCATAGGTTATCGATCATTCTTTCAAGTCAACTCGCTTCAAGCGGAAAAACTCTATCAACGCGCCATCGAGTATGCCAATTTGACCGGGAAGGAGCGTGCGGTCGATTGCTACTCCGGAATAGGATCGATTGCGCTGGCAATCGCCGGTTCTGTGAGTAAAGTCTTCGGAATTGAAATATTCAAACCCGCCGTGATTGATGCCCGGAATAATGCGGTTCTGAATCATATCACCAACGCTTTTTTTGAAGTTGGTGACGCAGCGAAAGTGCTCAAAAAATGGAATCAATATAAGTTTGATGTCCTGTTTGTAGATCCGCCACGGAGGGGATGTTCAAAAGAGTTTCTCGATGTGGTGAGCGCTATGAAGATTCCCAGAATCGTCTATATCTCATGCGATCAGGAGACGTTGGGCAGAGATCTTGTCCTGTTGACACAATCCGGATATGTGGTGCGAGAAATCACACCTGTTGATATGTTTCCACTCACAACCCATGTTGAGAGTGTCACATTGCTTTCTTTAAAAACCGCTTAACAAACCATTCATAAAATAGTAGTAGAAGCATCTAACCCACTAAATAGTGGTTAAATGCTTCTTTTTTACTTTTTGCCCAATGTGGAAACATCTATTCTGCAAAAAATTAAATCACCACAACTAGGGTTATCATCTTAGTTAAGTCATCCATTCTCTGATATGTTCCCACAACGATAGGTTCAGTTTTAAGAAAGTCAAATCTTCGTTCTTTGAACTCATCATCAGAATAATTCTTTGTTCCTGCAATTCAATAGACGATCTCATTTGGATTTACTAAAATCATTTTATATGGATTAACGCGATATTTGAAAATTGTTACATCAATCCATATTGCACAATGAATTAAAGACATAATGCACAATAAAAATTAGGCATTTTGCACAATCATATTGATAATACTAAATTTAAATGATATACTGATGATGGGTGATACAATGGAAAAATATTATAAAAGGATTATGGATAAGGTGTTAGAAGATGAGTTAAAAGCTTTTGGTGCTGTGTTGATTAACGGACCTAAATGGTGTGGGAAAACAACTACAGCTAAACAATATGTAAAAAGCATCTTAAATATGCAAGACCCATCACAAAAATCGAACTATTTAAAAACTGCTAAAATTAATCCACTTATTTTATTACAAGGAGAAACACCTAGGTTGATTGATGAATGGCAATTAGCTCCAGAACTATGGGATGCCATCCGTCATGATATTGATGAAAAACAGAAAGAAGGTCTTTATATACTTACTGGATCGTCTAAAGTTGATGAATCAAAAATTAGCCATTCAGGTGTTGGTAGAATTTCGCGCGTTTTAATGAGAACAATGTCTTTATATGAGTCTAAAGATTCAAATGGAACAGTAAGTTTGTCTGATTTATTTGATTCTAAGTCTTTTAACATGTCGAAATCAAATCTATCTATAAATGATATTGCTAAATTAATTGTGAGAGGTGGTTGGCCAAATAGCGTTGGAAAAGATATCAAGATAGCAATGAAACAAGTTGCAGGTTATATCCAAACTATTGTTAAGACTGAAATAAAAACAGTTGATGGTGTTGAAAGGGATGAGGCTAAAACGTTAGCTGTTCTTAAATCCCTTGCAAGACACACAGGCACTCAAGCCACTGATGCAAAGATTGTTTTAGATGTAGAATCAAATCATTACACAATACATAGAAATACACTAAGTGATTATTTGAAGGTCTTAAGAGAATTATATATTGTTGAGGATTTACCGGCATGGAGCCCGAAACTAAGAAGTAAGACAACAATTAGAACTTCTAATACTAGACATTTTATTGATCCAGCATTTGCGGCATCGCTTCTTAATGCAACTCCAGATGACTTGTTAAGAGACATAGAAACACTTGGCCTATTATTTGAATCTTTAATTATAAGAGATTTAAGAGTATACACGGATTATTTAGGTGGATATGTTTCGCATTACAGAGATAAAACAGGTCTTGAAGCAGATGCCATCATTCATCTTAATGATGGAAGATGGGCAGCGATTGAAGTTAAACTTGGATCTCATGACATCGATGAAGCAGCAAGTCATCTAATTGAACTTGTCAGTAAAGTAGATATTAAACAAAGAACTGGACCTTCATTTTTGATGGTGGTAACAGGAACAGAATTTGGTTATCAAAGAGAAGACGGCGTTTATGTAGTTCCAATTGGTTGTTTAAAGTATTAAGATGAAAAAACATAAAATGATTTACAATTTAGTTGGCATGATATATAGATGAGGAGAAAATTTCAATGAAATTTAAAGATGTTGTTTTTGAAAAAGATAAAATTGTCCTTCACAAAAAAACTGATAAGTTAGTGATTAGAAAAGATGATATAGAGAAAATTGAATATGTCAAGCCAACATTAGTCAATTACTTATTAAGCGGAATAGCTCCGGGCAGTTCAACTTATCCAGGAAGATTACAAATTAAGACAAAAATAAAGATAGGAAAATCAAAGCTACATCTTATCAGAATTAATTTCAAGGATGTACAAACACTGCCAGATTGGTGCTTAAGTATTATTGATCCAGCAGATATTAACAAATGAGTATCAATACAGTACAAAACTGACAAAATCGCATAAAGTATCTATTTATATGTTGCTTTGGTTTTTATAGTCAGTTTTCAACTATGTATGTGGAAACATATTTTAGCCGATTATGATGTTTCTTTAATACACACAAGGTAGATTTTGCAAGCAATATGGTCGTATCAAAACATGTTGAGAGTGTCACATTGCTTTCTTTAAAAACCGCTTAACAAACCATTCATAAAATAGTAGTAGAAGCATCTAACCCACTAAATAGTGGTTTAATGCTTCTTTTTTTACTTTTAGCCCAATGTGGAAACATCTATTTGGCTAAAAATTTAATCACCACAACTAGGGTTATCATCTTAGTTAAGTCATCCATTCTCTGATATGTACCCACAACGATAGGTTCAGTTTTAAGAAAGTCAAATCTTCGTTCTTTGAACTCATCATCAGAATAATTCTTTGTTCCTGCAATGCAATAGAAGATATCATTTGGACTTAATGAAATCATTATATAGATGAATGAATGCAATATTTCAGAATTAAATGTATTTATTACAAGATTCATTGAACTGATGATTTCACTAATCTTATCCATGCGGTTTATAGTATTATAGATTTTAAGATTCGCTATTATTTTAGATTATTTAGTATTGCTCAATATTTATTGGAAAATTATAGTGATAATAATTGGAATGAAACATTGATATAAATTGGATTCATGATATAATAGACTTAGAGGTGATTTGTATAT